>CAZSTE010000006.1:0-15702 GCA_964609735.1 uncultured bacterium | reverse complement strand
AAGTTTTCAATTCATCCTTTGTTATTGAGCCCTCACATACATAACCCTTTATTTCTCCAGAACAATCATCGGTTGATACCCTTAAAAGGGAAATAGCGCCTTGTTTTAGTTTTCCTTCTATAACACCAAAGGTTTTATCCTTGCCCACTGTCTCTGCAAGAATAACATGATGGGTCATCACAGGTTCTTCAATCAATTCTATCGGAAAATTGCTGCAGTGGAAAAGAACTGTTTTGTTAGGATTTCCACCATAATTATTATTCCAGTCAACAATTGCACTGGGTTTGCCTGAAGCAAGTTGAAGGATATACATTGAAAGAAGCCCGGTTATATCAACCTCGCATGCG
The DNA here is from genome assembly GCA_964609735.1 of uncultured bacterium. Classification (GTDB taxonomy): domain Bacteria; phylum Ratteibacteria; class UBA8468; order B48-G9; family DTJG01; genus DTJG01. Next base: position 15,355 of record CAZSTE010000006.1, on the reverse strand, counting down.
GCAGGTATATTTTTCTGGTTGAAATATCCCATCACAGCACATGGAAATATTCCCAGTGTTTCCTGAAGTGAAGTCCAACATTGAAACGCAAATCCTTTTAGTTCCCTTGCCTCCATCCATTGATTAACAGCCGTGATAAGTTTTGCCATTTTCATTACTGCTATATTTTCATTTTTCACCGGCATATAATCGGTAAATTCCTTAAGATTTTTTCTTACATTGTCATCTGTATCCTTTAAACGTTCTATTATGGATAAGAGTTCTGAAAGATCCATAACATCAACAGATATTCCATGTTTTTCAAGAATCTTTTCACTATACCTGACTGTTTTAAAGGGTTCGGGCCGTGTCCCTATTGCGCCGATTTTTAAATTTTTTAATCCCTGAACAATTCTACATGCTCCAAGGAACTGGTTCAGGTCTGAACGAAAAGTTTTATCTTCGGGAGATACAGTATGTTCCGTGGTAAGCGAATATCTAATTCCATATTGCCTGAGATTTGCGCAGGCTGAAATCTTACCGCAAAAACTGTCTCTTCTGTTTATCGGATCCATCTTATCGGGTTCATCAGGATATGCGTGAATAAGCACAGGCACAGAACAATTACAAAGACGAAGCGTATCAGCAATTGCCCGTTCCTCGCCAAAATTTGGCAGTGTAACAATAATGCCGCTTATTCTGTCGGAGTTTTCCTTAAATAAGGCGGCGCATTTTTTTGCATCCTCCCATGTTTCAACCTTTCCATATCTTGTATCCTTTTCCGAAAGCGCCACAACATCAATTCCTTCTTCTTCAAGCACCTTTAGCATTCTTTCCCGACCAGCCTTACAAAGGATTTCAGGAAAGCATGCCCTATTTCCAACAATCAATCCAACGGTTTGCCTTTTCATTTCTTCCTCCTTTCAGGAAATTTCCATTTCAACGTTATTGTGTTTTATTGCGCCTTTTATTCGTTGTTTAAGGTCTTCTATATGAATGGAATTATTTTTGTTATCCACAACCACATTGATACCAGAACCAAATATTTCGGAACTCACAAGATAATCCTGATTGCCTGCTTTTTTCACAGTTCCCTCAATCGTTAACAATCCGTTTTGATAAGTAATCAACCCTCCAAGTCGTCTGTAATAAAAATTGTTGCTCCCAAACTGTTTTCCAATGCTTCCGGCGAAACTGGACGAGCCCAAGCTTGCAAGGGCTTTAACTGCGCTGATATTGAGTTTTTGCGAAAATGGCCTTGCCGGCACATTGTCAAATTTTGCTATCACTGAAATGTTTTTTGGCGCAACTTCCATAAAACAGATAAGGTTTATCGCTCCGGTTACAAGTATCTCGGGATTTACACTATGGATAAGTTTTTCAAGATTTATCCTTTCCACATCGGCCTTTGCATAAACAGATAAGGGAAGGCCTGACTCAGAAGATGTAAAGCTTATTTTACCCTTTCCATCGTAAAAATTAAAGAAAATATCTCCCTGATATCTGTCATTATCTCTTGTAATTGTGCCCTTTATCTTGTTGCATCCAAGATTGCCAAAACCTAATTGCGCAATTTCTATATCAATGTCTCCACTATTTTGACATCCTTTTATATGGCAGGAAGAACAGAAAATATTGTTAAGGCATATTTCTCCGGGTATATCTATAAATCCAGACAAAAAAGGAAGCTGACGTTTCTTCCATAATCCCTCGACATTTACAGAAATTTCTTCATCACCCTTAAATTTTATTTTTTCCTGCCATTTTTCAGGCAGTTGAGAAATAATCTCCTCCAGATTGACACCTGCTGATTCAATCTTCAGGTTAAATTCCTCTGGACTGATAAACCCTTTAACCGATACCTTGCCACCTGATTGGGTAACAATATTTCCTGTTTCCACAAAACATTTTTTCGTAAGAAGATCGTAAACGCCTTTTGCATGGCCGGTTAATGGTTTGCCCTGTCTCTGAAATAAAAGATTTGAAAAATTTACATCAAACCTCAATGATTTTATAATATCCTTGTTTATGGTAATTGAAAGGTGCCCGCTTATGATACCTGCAAACGGCAGGTTTTGAATTCCAAACAATGTTCTAAACTGGTCCACAGCAAGATTGTTTATATCCCCTTCTATTTCGCAGGTTTCTTTTCCCCAATTTACAAGTTTTCCTGACACAAATATCTGGCCAAATTTTTCAAGCCATATATTGCCTTTTTTGATATTAACCTGACCTGTTTTAAAATTTCCCTGGATTTCTGCTGAAAAATTGAGTTTTGAGGTGCCGGAAGGTAAAGTAATATTTCCCGGCCCTTCAAACGCCAGAACCTGCTGTGTTCCAAGTAGAAAACTTCTCCATGGGATTTTGATTGTGCTTTTCGCATTTAATACCACAGACGGCTTATCAAAAATATTCCACTGAAATTTGAGTATCTTTGCACTTGCATGGGTAAGGAAAAAACGAAGATTTATTTTTCCATCAGAGGATGAATGTACTTTTAAATCAAGGCATAAGGGAAGTGAAACCCAGATAAAAATAACGATTGCAAGAATCCATAAAACATTTTTAAGTTTCCTTTTCATGAATTTTTTAGATATTTTTCAAAAAATTTAAATGCCATCCCAGCCGCAAAGCTATGCTCCCCGGCAAATATCTCAATCCATAGATTGTCTTTTTTACCGGATGCGATATATGCTTTTTTTATTTTTTCGTGCGCTTCTATTGCAGAATGAAACCAAAAACATGTATCGCTGGCTCCTGATTCAACAAGAAGCGGTCTTGGAGCAATGGCTCCAATCACATCCCCAACATCAGCATATTGATAAAGGCTAGGAACAACCTGGCTTCCGCAAAAATTAGGTCTATTGATCGCATAGTGGCCAACGGTTGTCGCGTAACAAATAATATCTGCGGCCTTTATCCTTTCATCAAAAAGGGTCATATAGGTTGTAAGCGTGCCCCCATAGGAAAGCCCCATACATCCAATTCTTTCAGGATTGACATTTTCCCTGGTAAGCAAAAAATCAATCGCCCGCATTCCATCAAAAACATTTGATCCAAGAAGATTTCTTCCAAGCAATAGGTGCTGTATAAAATATACATCGCATTTATCCCTGCCAGGAAATATATTGTCGTTGTATCCGCATCTTTCTCCAAAACCTCTCCAATCAGGAATAATGGTGATATATCCCTGTTTTGCCATTAGTTCGCCATAATTGTAGTTAAAGGATTTCATGATATTGATTCTTTCCGGCTGATTAAAATGAACCCCGGCTACAAGGTCTTTCCCATATGAATTATGCCCATGACAGCATATAATCGCCGGCAGTTGCTTTTGAGAGGTTTTTGGCGTTAATAGATAAAGAGGCATCCAGCAATCCAATTCTGTCTGAATTATGTATTTTTCTCTTACAAATTCAGGAAAATCCTCAACACTGCAAAGAACCGGTTTAAGGGGCGCTGGTTCTGGAAATTCGCCGAGAAGTTCTGCTATTTTTGCTTTCAAGGAACGTTGCCATTTTTTAAACGATGCTATATCCGCTGATTTTAATTGATCAATGGACATTGACGGCTTTATCTTTTTATAAAGATGCTCAATAAAATAATCAATCGTCTGAGGCGCATCATTGTAATTTGGCATAAATTCTCCTTCTGTTTTTGCTTTCTATCCCTCAAAAACCACTGTAACATTTATTATCGTATTATAAGTCCTGTCTCTGGGGTGTGTCAAAAATTACAAAGCAGAAAACTGCATCATAAATTAGTATTATGCCTTTCAAAAACATTCATTGCGGATTTTATATGGTAAAATACAAAAAATGGGAAGAATTTTTATTTTTGCTGGGGTTTTTCTTATACTGGTTGGCGTGTTCTTACAGTTGAAGATACCGCTTGGAAAACTGCCCGGGGACTTTTCTTATCATCGCGGAAATTTTCATTTTTATTTTCCCCTGGCAACATCAATTTTTTTAAGTGCTTTACTCACATTACTTTTGATGCTTTTTACAAAAAAATAACTGGAAATTTTCAATTGTTGTAATAAAATTTTTATTGAAAAAACACCGGGTTAAGGAGATTTCTATGACAAAAAAATATGTTGAAGAAAATCTTGTAAATCTTGTAAGGGCACGGCCGATTATTATTGTTGTAACACTTCATCCAACCGGAATTCCCAATGCGGGCACATTTGGCGCATATACAAATGTTTCTGATTCCCAAATTGGCATTGCCATTGGCAGGGCTTCTCATACATATAAAAATATAAAAACAACAGGCCAGCTTACAATAAATGTGGTTACAAAATCTATTGCGAACGCAGCAGAAATATGTGGACGAAATATTCCGGAAAATGAAAGCGAAATCGAAAAAGCCGGGCTCACATGCGAAGTATCAAAAAAGGTTTCTCCTCCAATCATAAAAGAAAGTGTTGCAAATATTGAGTGTCGTTTTGTACAAGAAATAGAAATAAACTACCATTGTTTTATGATTGTACAATGCATTGCCGGACATATTGAAGAAAACTGCATCAGCAATAATGGTGGCCTTGATGTTGTAAAGGCAGAGGCAATATTTGAGATTGGATATCCTGAACCCGTTTATGCGGTTCTTTCACATGCTTTTAGGGTTGAGATTTGAAAATAATTCAACCAATATTGGCACCGCCTTTTTATACACAGGGAGGGCAGCAATGAAAAAAATATGTGCGCTATTTTGTATTATTGGCTTTTTCTTTACCTTTTGCGTATCCTGCTCAAAAAAAACACAACAACAACCCCAGCCTCAATCCAGCGGAAACCCCATTGAAGAATACGGCGGAGTGATGTCACAAACACTTAAAAAAGCAAAAGGAATGGATGCGGTTTTGCCTGTTAAACAGCTTGTTGATTCCTTCTATGCGCAGGAGGGAAGATATCCATCATCACTTGATGAACTTATTGCAAAAAATTATGTAAAACAGATTCCTCCGCCACCAAAGGGTTATACATACACATATACCCCTTCCACAGGAGATGTGGGACTTGAACAAACCAGCCAGTGATAAAAACAGATTTGTTATTCCGGAATAATTCTTATTGCTGTGATATTTACAAGCTGTCCATCGCCAAACCATTCAACCCGCCACACGCCTGTACCACCGTATTCTACAAGTTCGCTTGCATCATATTCCTGGCACCAAACAGATATCTTTGCTTTTTGCCTGGCGGTTTTTTCTTTGTATAGTGAACCATTGGGCGCAAATAATCTAAATGCTAAATATGTTCCCTCTTTATAGTAAAAATATCCAACAAAACAGATATGCTCCCACGTCCTGAAATCCGTTTTTATACCGTCCCATTCATCATCGTCAATGGTGTTGTTTTGATTTCTATCAACCCAGTAGTTACAGGCGAAAAAATCAGGATGGGAAGGAGTAGGTTTTGTTTGCATCAAAGCACAACCACCTGTGGATAACAGAAAAAAGGTGATTATGCCAATTAGACCAACCCTTATTATCTGATATTTGCTGTGCAATATAAAACCCGGATTTTTCTTACCTTTTCTGAAATATCCTTTCAATCCACTGCTTTGCAAGGTCTTTTGCGCCTAACGCAAATGTAAGCGCTGCGCCAAAACATAACGAAGCCAGTATAATCATGAATACGCTTGCTATAAATTCGGAAGCAATATTGAATTCCTGAAGGGCAATAACAATTCCAAAAACCACAATGGCAATCTGGGTAACCCTTGCAAGAAAATCTGCTTCTTTAATCTCCGCATTTGAGGCCGCTGTGAAAACAATCCCCCGTAGCAATTTTCCCGCAAAAACAGCAACCACAAAAATAATTAATCCAATGAGGAATCTGGGGATAAATCCGATTATTGCGTCTATAACAGAAGAAGGTAAACTCACCCCTGCGACATTGATAGAAAGAAAAATAACCGCCAGTATCGCAATCCAGTAAACCGCGATGCCTATAAGTTCTGAAACTGTTTTTTCTATTTTCCCTTTGTCAAGAAAAGCCTTTAATCCTGAATCCTCAGCAAATTTATCAAGTTTTATTTTTTGCAGTCCTTTAACCACGAGCATATATATCAGTTTGGCAATAAGCCATCCAACAATAAATGTTAATAATGCGGCGATAAGCCTGCCCAAACCAAGCCAGAAGCTTGCACTCATCTGCTTCAATGGCGTTAAAACATTTTCTTCGCCCATACATTCCTCCTGGTTAAGGTTATATGTTAATTAATAAATATTATATTCACAGTTCAGTAAAAATCAACCCGCGTTATTACTGGAATGTTCCGAAAAAATATTTTTGTAGGCGGTATAATGTTTTTCATAAAGGTCTTTTAATCGGCGAATTGTAATATGGGTATAGGTCTGTGTCGTCGTAATATCGCTATGTCCAAGCATCTCCTGAACTGTTCTTAAATCAGCCCCACGGTCTAACATATGTGTAGCAAAGCTATGGCGAAAAATGTGCGGAGTGATTTTTTTGTTGATACCGGCAATTTTTGCGTATTTTTTTACCATCCTTTCAACTGAACGGGTGGTTAATCGATGATTTTTTTTATTAAGAAAAACATAGCCCGCGCGTGAATCCCTTTTTTCGAAATATTCAAAAAGATGATTTAAGGCATAAGAACCAACAGGCACAACCCTTTCCTTTCCGCCTTTTCCCTTAACCTTTATTGTTTCATCGGTAATATTGATATCTTCCATCCTCAAAGAAACAAGTTCACCAACCCTTATGCCGGTTGAATAAAGCAATTCCATTATCGCTCTATCTCTTAATCCGGTTTGACTTTTGTTGTTGGCGGCGTTGAGAATCCTTTCCACCTCTTCAATTGTGAGAAACACCGGTAATCTTTCAGGCATTTTTGGGGATAGAATAAGCAGTGTTGGATTTGTTTTCGCATAACCCTTTCTGACAAGAAATCCAAAAAACGACTTCAGACATGCAATCTTTCTGCCAATGCTTCTGGGATGATAGTTTTTTTCTTTTAGATAAAAAAGGTATTTTCTGATGCTTTCGCTGTCAATAGCTTCGACATTGCGATTAATAAAGGATATAAACTGGTTCAGATCTGAACTGTATGCGTAAACGGTATAGTGCGAGTAATTCTTCTGGTAGTTAATATACTGGATGAAATATTTTACATATCTGTGTAATAGTTTTTTATCATCGTTCATTTCAGTCCAGTTTGCCCTTTGTTGAAGAAACCCTTTTGTTTTCAACCATAATCGCCTGTCTCAACGCAATGCCCAAACCCTTAAAAACTGCTTCGCAAATATGATGGGTATTTTCTCCAGAAAAAAGTTTCAAATGAAGGTTGATACAGGCGTGATTGGTAAACGCCCTCATAAATTCCTGAAGATTTTCAATATCCACACACCCAACCCGGCTTTTTATGATCGGTATTGAAAAACCAAGAAATGGTCTTCCTGAAATATCAAGAGCAACCTGAACCAATGTTTCATCCATAGGGATAATCGCATATCCAAATCGCGCTATCCCTTTTGCGTCCTTGAGCGCTTTATTAAATGCCTGCCCAATGCATATTCCCATATCCTCAACAAGATGGTGGTCATCAACATAAACATCCCCTGAGGCCTTTAACGTTATATCAAACCGCCCAAAGAATGAAAAAAGCTCCAACATATGCGACCAGAACCCAAGAGGACATTTAATAGTGCTTTTCCCGTTTCCATCCAGAAGAATCTTCACATCTATTGATGTTTCCTTTGTATTACGCGTTATAGATGCCTGTCTTAATATTTTTCTGCTTGTCATAACGCCGCCTGGTAAATGGTTATTCGGTTTTTGCCTTTTTCTTTTGATTGAAAAAGCGCTCTGTCCGCATTTTTTACTATTTTCTCCCATGTGTCGCCATGCTCGGGGAATGAGGCAATACCAAAACTCATTGTAATAAAAATGCTGTTTGCTTCGTCCAGTGGAAATCCTTTTGAAATAAGCGCAGATTGCAATCTTTCAGCAATCCTGTATGCATCCGAACTGGTGGCAAATGGCAACATATAAATAAATTCGTCCCCGCCAAATCTGCAAATAATATCTGATTCCCTTACCAATTTTCTGACAAATGTTGCAATCTGACAGAGTATGCCATCTGTTAATGGGTGCCCGTATCTATCAACATAGTATTTAAAATTATCAAGGTCGGAAATAATAACCGCAACAGGAAAATCGTTCCTCTTTGCCCGGGAAAATTCTTCGTTTATCCTTTGTTGAAAATACCGTTTATTATAAAGGCCTGTGAGAGAATCCGTAATTGAAGCCAGGTTGAGTTTTTGACGCAAAAGCATCATTTCAAATATCAAAGATACATTTTTTGAAAATATCTCTACCGGTTTTTTTATATATTCAAAAAAATCTTTCTGCGGATTATGCATCCCAACCATAGCTATCGCAATAAGGCGATTTTCATTTGTAAAAGGCACTACAGCAACAGTGGAATATTTTTCAAAGGCATATTTTTTTAGTATTTCGTCTACACAGGGCTTTGTTTCGTTATTTATCGCCGCCGGATAGAACGTCCTAAAATGATGGATAGCGCGCTTGCCGTTTTTTGTATTTGTTTTCTCTGTCTGGCTATGTATTATAAATTCGCTATTTTTTGCTAATTTTTTTATTTCAGGTTCATTGATAACAAGAACCGCCTGTTTGGCATTGAAAATTTTAACAAGAACATCCAGAATCCTTGTGCAAAGGTCTTCAATATTCATTGTGGGAGAAACGGTCATCTGAAATTTATCAAGAACATTAAGATATGAATTATAATCAGCCAACCGTCTGAAATAATCTTCAACCAACCCAAAAGTAAGATAAAGCAGACCGGCGCAGGGAATTATTACAATCCATACAGATTTAAAAAGCAGGCTCAAGGAGGCAATTGGTTGTAGCCAGGCTGAATAACACACAATCAACCCAATAACCACAATTATTGAACAATATTTACAAATCTGAAGCAAATTTTTTTCTTTTTCCATCCGGATATTATATTACACAAAACACGCTAATCGGTCAATCAACGCGTCAATATAGACATTAGAACCCACAGACGCACCTTTTTTCTGGAGAAAATACCAATAACATACTTTTTTGACATATAAAGGATTTTATAGTATAAGTATCTGGTTGGGCGCATAGCTCAAGGGTAGAGCACTGTGCTGATAACGCAGGGGTTCGTGGTTCGAATCCACGTGCGCCCATCAGGATTCTAAGATTATAATATCAAAAGCACCTACCCGCGCGAATGCAGCTTTTATATTTTTTTGTTGAGAAATTCAGGTATTGACTTACATATTTATTCCGAAACACCTGGTTTTTCCAATTTTCAATAAGATAGTCCTGCTCATTTTCCGCAACAGGCAGCATAAAAAATGTTTCTGGTTTACATTCGCCGTTAATAAGTTTTTTGTACGCCTTTCGTGCAAGATTGGCACAATCAATGGCAAAAGCCCCAACAAGGTCATTAACAACGGCCCATCTTTGTGATGCAAGTCCAAAATCAAACGCAAAATCTGTCTTTTTTGTATAAGGATTAATAACAATTCCCGGATTGTTTTCATAAATCAATGGTTTTATGCTTAACCTGTTGAGTGAATATTCCTGTGGCCCATCAGGAGAATTTTTTGGATACATCCAGAGTTTTTGACATTGGTCTGTAAGTAAAAACTCAATAAAAATTTTTGCATTTTCAAGGTGTGGCGCACCCTTCAAAATTCCTGCGCAATCGGGATTTATAACGGTCTGAGACTGAGGAAGTACAAAACATATATTTTCTGCTCCATTTACCTCAATCTGAGCAAGAGCGTAGGAATCAATAGAAAGGGACACCGCTGTTTGACCAATGGCTGTGTCCTTTGCCACCTGCGAGGCGCTTGTTGGAATGCTGGTGGTATTTGCGAGCATCCCAAGTATGGTATTCCATCCCTTTCGCCAGCCATTCGCCTGAAGAATTATTTCAAACATCATATGCATGCTTCCACTATGCCTGGGATCCGATGCCCCAACCCAGCCATAATAACACGGCTTTGCAAGGTCACTCCATTGCTTAGGGATTGGCGCTTTGATGAATGCAAGCGCCTTCTTATTGCAGAGTATTCCAAAACCTGAAAGTACAATGCCATACCAGGTATAATCCCTATCGTAATTTGGAATGCCATTACATTGTTTCGGAATCTGTTTAAGGGTTTTTTCGCTTATTTTAAAAGGAATAAGATAGCCTTCTTCTTTTAATCGCAGATAAGGATCTAGCCCGCCACCAAAAAAAACATCTATTCCTGTTGTCTTGGAATTTTTTTTAAAAAGAGATTCAACATATTTCAGGTCGTCTGAACTTCCGCCTTGGTCAAGCCATTCAATCGTTATTTCGGTATTGGTAAGATTCTTGTAATATTGTTCAAAAGCCCTGCCAATCTCAATCTTAACACCTTCCCAATGAGGACTGATAATAACCAGCTTTTCCTGAGCAAAACAGAACGCCGGTAAAACAAAATAGGCCAACATATAGGTAATAAACAGCCGTTTGCATCCATTCATTGCGTTATTGCTCCAATGAATCCATCGCACGTTCTGCCATATAGGAACTTCTGTAAAACACCCCTGAAAAAACCATCTGAAACCCCATTTTTTCTCCTATTTCTCTATAGTTTTCAAACACCTCCGGAGCGATAAATTCCTTTACATCAAGGTTTTCAGGAGCTGATTTAAGATATTGTCCTATTACAAAAAAATCACACCCGACATCTCTCAAATCCTTCATTGTATCTATAACCTGATTAAATGTTTCTCCCAATCCCACCATAACTCCTGACTTTGTAACCATACCATATTTTTTTGCCTGTTCAAGAATATATAAAGAACCAAAATAATCAGCCTGCGGTCTTACCCAGGGATAAAGAGACGAAACTGTTTCCAGGTTGTGTGAAATGATATCTGGCTTTGCATCAAGAACAATCCTGAGATTGTTTATATCTGCCTTAAAATCAGGAATCAATGGCTCAATCCTTGTATGTAAATTTTTTCTTCTTATGGCCGCTATACAATCAGAAAAGTGTTTTGCTCCACCGTCGGGAAGGTCGTCTCTTGTGGGCGATGTAATAACAACATACATCAAACCAAGTTGCTTTATTGCTTCTGCAAGCCGCTGTGGTTCTTGAATATCCACAGGCATTGGATTGGCATGATTAACACTGCAAAATCTGCATGAGCGGGTACAGATATTTCCGAGAATCATAAAGCTTGCATATCGTTTGCCAAAACATTCATAGATATTGGGGCATCGCGCATTCACACAAACCGTGTTGAGTTTATATGTACCCAGTATTTGTTTTGTGGCTTCATACCCTGGACTAATCTTTATTGTCTTTTTTACCCAGAAAGGGAATCTATTCATTTTCTTGTTGGTGGAATATGTAACGGTTTCCCTTCACAAACAAACAGTGTTTCCATAAGAATTTCAGAAAAGGTTGGATGGCAGTAGTATGATTTTAACATATCCTTTACATTTAATCGGTGTGAAATCGCAAGACAGGCCGTATGTATAATCTCGGTTGCGCCTTCTCCAATAATATGGACACCCAGTATTGTTTCTGTTTCCGCATCAATAAGAATTTTTGCAAGACCTTCTGTACTGCCTGTTGCATGGGCTTTACCAAGAGCAGAATATGGAAATGTTCCAATTTTAATCTGCCTTTTAGAAAAGGATACAGATTGTTCTGTTATTCCCACAACACCCATTTCAGGAATTGTAAAAATTGCTTCAGGGATGTTTTCATAAGAAATAGAAACAGGTTGTCCTGCGCAGACCGACGCAGCCACCTCTGCCTCTTTTGTCGCAACGTAAGCAAGTTGCCACTTGCCTGTTACATCGCCGATGGCAAAAATTCCAGGAATACTGGTTTCCATTTTTTCATCAACATAAAGTCCATCTTCAGACAATTTTAGGTCTAACGAATCAAAAGCGGACATGCTGGGTTTTCTTCCTGTGGCCCATAAAATACACTGTTGAGGTATTTCATCTGTTGAATCAATTTTTATGTTTGTTTTTATCTGGATACCCTTTTTAATAAAAGAGTTGGCCAGGATTGAAACAATTTCCTTATCCTTACCTGGTAGTATCTGGTTAAACATCTCATAAAGGGTTATTTTTACCCCTAATCTGGAAAAGATTGATGCAAATTCACAACCTATTGAACCTGCGCCAATAATTGCCATGGTCTCTGGCAATTTTTCTATATCCCATATTGTATCGCTTGTCAGGATTCTGGGATCCTGCAAAAATTTTTCAGGTATATTAACCCCTGCCCCAGTGGCAATAACGATTTTTTTTGTCTTTAAAATATTCCCTTCAACAACAACAGCACCTGGTTGTTTTATCTCTGCAGTTGCCTGGAAATAATCAATCCCATTTGATTTTAAAAGCATTCCAATCCCTGAACGTAACCGCGCAATAACATTATTTTTTATATGAAACGAAATCTTTGTCCATTCAGGAAAAGAATCAAAACATTTGTTTACAATTGAAAACAGGGCTTTTGTCGGAATACAACCCTTATTAAGACAACAACCGCCTGTATGCTGCTTTTCAACAATAGCAGTTTTCATGCCATACTGCGCGCATCTTATGGCACAGGTGTATCCCGCAGGTCCCGCGCCCACAATAATTACATCATATTCGTTCATATCGTACCCCCGATTATTTTTTATATTTTAACACAAGCAGGCTTTATATGATTGAAAAAACGAATATTGTTTCTTTCAAACGCTCAACATCAATCCATCAGAAGCGGCGATAATATCAATAGAGGTTTTCTTTGACAGCAGCTCTGTTTGTTCCCATATCCTTTCTTTCAACATTGTCATTCCAAAATGAGTAAGTATTGCCTTTTTGGGTTTTACACCTGTTATTATCTCAAGGGCTTCCGGCAGACCAAGATGCATTACCCCGAACCGTGATTGACTAAAAACAACATTAATAATTAAAATGTCCACACCTTTGTATGCAGGAATAATTTGCGGGAAAAATTCCGTATCAGGGATATAACCAATTGAGGTGGTATCGGGAGATTCAATAATAAATCCATATGTTTCTGCGGGATGCCTCATCTTGATGGGTATTTTTATTTCTAATTCTTTTAGCCTATAAGAGGATGCATCCGAAATCTCAATAAGACTTTCAAGAAATTTCACTGCGTAAGGAAAAATAACAGGCGGGTTTTCAATGGCTTCATGCGGACAAAACAGTATTCCTTTTTTTTTAAAACCCCCTTCTGTCATTGCCTCAATCATCACATTAACATCGTTTGTATGGTCTATATGTTTATGTGAAACAAAAATTGAATCAAGGTGTGATGCATTAAGGCTTGGCCGGGATTTATTTACCTTTACAATACATCCGGGTCCGGGGTCCACAAGGATTCGCGTATCATTTATTTCAAACCACATTCCGCCGGAGGCGCGAAGTTGTTTTATCATAACAAAGCGCGCACCCGCTGTACCAAGAAATTTGATAAAGTTCAAATGATTTCCCTTCTAGGTGAAATTTATCTGGTCAAGAAACGGTTTGAGTTTTTCCGCCTCAGGCGCATTCTTAAGTTTCTGAATGGCCTTACCCTCAATCTGTCTAATTCTTTCCCTTGTCAAATTAAAACACCTGCCAACCTCTTCAAGTGTTCTTGCATAACCATCCTTATCCAGGCCAAATCTCAATCTTAGAATTTTTTCTTCTCTTTCATCAAGTATTTCAAAGGCCTTTTCAAGCTCTTCCCTCAAAAGTTGTTTTCTGGTGTAACTGAGAGGGGTTGATTTTTCATTGGCCTCAATAAAAGCACCGATTGTTGTTCTTTCTTCGTCTCCAATAGGAAGATCCAGAGAAATTGGCTCGGGTTTCATTGACCGTTTAATTTTTTTAATCTTGTCTATATCAAGATGAATTTCCTGGGCAATTTCTTCATCTGTTGGTTCTCTGTCCAAACTCTGCAAAAGAGTTCTATAGATTTTATTCAGCTTGTTAATTTTTTCAATCATATGCACAGGTATTCTTATGGTGGCCGAATGGTCTGCGATGGCTCTTGTAATTGCCTGTCTTATCCACCAGGTTGCGTATGTGCTGAATTTAAAACCTTCCTTGTATCTAAATTTTTCAACCGCCTTCATAAGACCAATATTTCCTTCCTGTATTAAATCCCTAAGAGAAAGTTTTGGATTGGAATATTTCTTGGCAATACTAATAACCAGCCGCAGATTTGCCTGGATTAACCGATCCCTGGCAGCAATAAATTCCTGCTCATATTTGCTTACTTTTTCGCGGTACTTGCCATTTTTTTCTTTTTTGTATAATTGAATAAGGGCCTTCTTGGATTTTTCCATCGCTTTTGCTATTTCCACCTCTTCTTTTGAGGTAAGAAGATTAAAGGCGCCTGCGTTCTTCAGATACGCCCTGAGCGGATTCCGTAAATCCTCAAGGGTGCCTTTTGTATCTTCTTCAATTTCAGTTTCTGCAAAAAGGTCGTCCCCAATATCAATCTGGAGGTCTTCAAGTTCATCAAACAGTTCATCAATCTTATCGCCAGGGGTGTCAATGGGAAGAAATTTATTAATATCTTCCAGAAAAACGGTTTTATTCTCCTTCCCAATGGCAAGAATCCTGTTTTTTGCTTTTCTAAACTGTTCTTCGGAAAAAACCACATCCTTTGTTTTCAGGGACCCAACTGATTTGTTTTGTCTTTGTTTAAACACTTGTTTTCCATGAGAATTATTTACCTGTTTCTTATTATTCTTTCTCATTGCCATTCTCCTCCTTGGCGATTGTAAAAATCTGAGAGTTTGTTGCACTCATTTTCTTTAAACAGCTCTGCAATTGTTTAAGTTCATCCTCGCAGGATTGGCCATCCCGTTGTTTCTGTTTTATAATCCGATTTAATTCATCACATTTTTTCTTATATGAATGTCTACATAGTTGGCCAATACAGTCATAAAAAATCTTTTTTGTCATTTCAACGCCGCCGGTTTTTTCTTCGATCGCCGCCTCTGTTAAAACCTCTGCATGTTGAGGATTGGATACCTTATTTAATATTTTTGAAACATTATTAGAGGAAACATCTTTTTTTATACAGTCAATAAGCATTTTTAAATCCCCAGGTATCGGGTCTATATATTCTGTAATTTCATCTGCCCATTCCGGATGATTTAAAAGTATTCCAATAAGAGATTTTTCAGCAATATCTGTTGCATATTGATGATTTTTTACAGGGGTTTTTTTAAGGTCAACCTGTTTTTTTGCTTCCTGTCCCTGAAACAGGGATATTTGTTTCAACAAAATTTGTTCATCTATGCCGGTCATTTTTGCCAGGTCGTGCACTCTGAGATTT
>CAZSTE010000005.1:0-15775 GCA_964609735.1 uncultured bacterium | reverse complement strand
ACTATAAGAAAATTCCTGCCGTCAAAATTCCTGAAATCTGTAATAAAATCATAATATCTTCCGCTTTTTGACATTGATCCTAAAAGCACAAAATTCTTTTTGCAATGATATGAAAAAACCGATGCTTCTGTATAGCCTGTTGCAGCAAGAATTCTGTTATCAAGCATATTGTTGATTTCGTTACAGAGTTTTTCCGGTTTCAAAAACATAATCAATTGAGGATATTTTTCAATTCTATAAAAAACAGTTGTAGGAAGACAAAGCAGAACAATCACAGGAATGACAATGGCTGTTACAAGATAAACATTATATCGTGTTGCTTTATTGATAATTCCAGAGGGTAGTAAGATTACAGGTATGAAAAAAAACGGATAAAAAGAAGCCATCCAATGCAATCCTACGTCTTTTAAAAAAGACAGGCAAAAGAAAAACAAAAGCGGAACCATAAAGAAAAACCAAAATATTTCAAGGTGGTTGGATTTACACTCATGCCATAAAAATTTTCTTTTGAGAAAAATAAAAGCAAGGTAAGGTGTCATCAGAAAAAATTGTTCAATGATATAAACAAACACAGATAAAAAATTAAATGTAATATTTTTATTTCTAAAGAAAAGGTTAAATGTTAAATTTGTCCAGCAATGATTATAATTCCAGACGATATTCAATATAACAAAAGGAAGCGAAAACAACGCAGCGATTCCTGCGAATTTCCATATTTTGCGGTTCTTCGCGGCAAAACAGAAAATCAAAACTGCGACTGCAAGTAACACGGCAAAATACTTTGAAAGAAATGCGCAGGACCACAAAAAACCCGCAACCGCCGCATAACCCAGCTTATTTCTTTTCAAGCCGATATAGAAAAAAATCCCAGCGAGGAAAGAAAAAAATATAAGTGGCGCGTCATTTACACTGAGCACATTCAATATGCAAACCGGGGATAAAAGAAATGTTGTTGCGCAAAGAAAGGCCTTATCCCTATCAAAATCAACAAGTAATTTTACAAAAATAATTGCCATTATTGGAATGGATAAAACAGGAAACAATCTGTATACAAAGATATCCTGGCCTAAAAAGGAAAACAGCCACATAATCCAGCCTATCATTGGTGGATGTTCATAATATCCATAATCGAGATGTTTTGCCCATGTAATAAAATATGCCTCATCGCCGGTGATTGGGACAATTTTTGCCAGTAATAGACGCAGACAGGTTGTGATGAATAAAACCCATAAAAAGTATTTTTTCATACCCTTATTATATGTCACAAAAACATATTTATTCCATTTGTTAGCATTTTTCATTTGATTTTCCCTGTTATTACTTCTCTCTTTGAAAAAGGCGGATGAGGGATTTCATAAGAAAACCCAGGATGCGGATGTTTAATAAAAATTTCAGAAAAAATTATTTAATCTATCTTCCACACAATTTTATTATCAGGCAATGTCAATCATTTGATTAAAAATTGTGTTGATATTAATATATTGACACAATTCTGATATGCAATGATTTTAGATGTTGGTTCTAAAAACCCATTTAAAATTTAATTACATAAACAACGTTGGGTGCCATATTATAAGTCAGGATTAGACCAGATTGTTGATAATCGCTAAAAGGAGGGGTCGCATAGAGGCCTAGTGCGGCGGATTGCTAATCCGTTGTATCGTCGAAAGGCGGTACCGTGGGTTCAAATCCCACCCCCTCCGCGTTTGTTTTAAGGAATTTCGAAGAATATCAAAAGGAAGTGTGTTTGCGCTTTTATAAAAAGGATTGGTAAAAAGCCAAAATATTTATTTTTTAGTAACCTGATCCTCAGGAATTGCTCCACAGCACCTGCTAAAAAAATCCATAATTTCTCTTGTTGCTTTTCTTGGTCCTCTTATTATAAGACGGGCATTTTCTGTGGCAAGCCGTTCTCTAATATCAGGAATAGCCATTGCCATTTCCAGCGGGCTTTTAAGGTCGTATCGCTTTCTGTTGAAATACAGGTCTATATTTGCAGAATATTTTGAAGCAATCTGGGTTACAGGCATTACCGGCCTTAAATGAAAATCCTCAATCCTATAAGGAGAAATAATTATTGGCACAGTTTCAAGAATATATTCGTCAGGGTCTATGTCAAGTGCCTTGAATATTTGTTCTGCGAGATTTTTTCCGGAACCGGCAAAATAAAAAACAAATGATAGAATGACATTTTGAACGGATTTTTTAATATCCCTGAAATTTACCTCTCGTAACGCGGGTTTTTCAAAAGAAATCTTTGTTAGTCTTTCTGTATGTCTTTCATAGAAATGAATCAATGAACGAGCCATTTCAAAAAGATGGTAATTGATAGAAATATGGCCTCTTAACGAGGAAAAGAGGGATAATTTTTTTGCAATAACCGTATTTTCTATATGTGTATCATATATTGATTGCAATCTGTGATAAACAGAACGAAAATGCTCGGTTGTTTCCTCTGTGATGTTTTCAAAATCAGGACTTTTTGCAAACATTTCAAGGACCTGTCCCACATTAAGAAATTTCAAAAGAAAATCTATAATTCTATCGCGGTCCCCAACATCCTGTTGTTCAATATCTGAGGGCAGTGTTTTTCTATAAGGCGGTTCCAGGTCAATGGAATTGATTAAATTTTTTTTATTGTTAACAAAAATTTTCAGCGATTTTCCTTCTGAAAGAATTTCACTGCAGAAAACCTTTAATGTTTTCTCCAGAAATATTAAGTTTTTTTCAAGTTCATCAATAAATTCTTTTTCTTTTTCCTGAGGGATATTGAGATTGTATAATTTGTATCGCGATAGAATATGTAAATTTTGAAAAATTGCCTGACTGAACCATCTTATAGCAGCGATTAGTTCTCTAAAATAAAAAAATGTTTTGTTATTTGTTGCGCCATGGTCATCAAGAAAACCTTCAATTCTGTCTGTTTCTTTTGTGAATGTTACAAAGAATTCTTTGCTACAAAAACGGCCATGTCTAAGAAAGTGTTTGACCATCATAAAAAAATTGGATGTGAGTTCTATGAGTTTTGGAATGAAAATTGTTTCTATTTCTTCTTTTGTCATTATTTCTTCAAGTGTGCTTATTTCTTTTAGGGCTTTTGAAATTTTTGTTCTGCCTTTTATACTGTTTTTTATTTTGTTTTTTATCCTACCTTTTAGTTTATTCCTCATTGAAATCCTTTGTAAAATAGAAAAGTGGAGGTAATCGGAGTCGAACCGACAACCTTCCGCGTGCAAGGCGGACGCTCTCCCATTGAGCTATACCCCCTTTTTATATTATAAACCAGTATGATTTTTTAGTAAAACAGTGGATGCGTTTCTAAATAACTGGTTCCCTGAAGCAAATTTAATTAATATAGGCGTGAAAATAGGGTAGAATATATAACAGGCAAGAATGGGGTGGGGTTTTGAAAAAATCTCCTTTTATTCTCCTTTGTCAAAAGGGGGGATAATAAAAGAAAAGAAACCTTTAATAAAAAGGGAATTTTTTCTTATGTTCACTTCTTTCTTTATTAAAGGAAGACGGGATGGATTTTTATTTATCCACCCTTTCATAAAATAGAGCAGGAGAAAAGGGATTTTCCTTTTTCCACAGCAGTATTAAAGACTCAGGAAAATAATGAAAATGAAAAAGAATGTTATTGTTGGAATGAGCGGTGGGGTTGATTCAACTGTTTCAGCGATTCTTCTTCAGCAGGCAGGATTTAACGTTTCGGGCGTGTTTATGAAAATATGGAATGAGAAATATGCCAATGTATATACATCTAACACATCCTGCTACAGGCCCCAGGAAAGGGAAATTCAGGATGTTAAAAATATATGCAGGGACATGGGAATACCTTTTTATGTCATTGATGCAAAAAATGAGTTTGAAAAAAGGGTTCTCAATTATTTTAAAAAAGATTATCTTTGTGGAAGAACACCAAATCCATGCGTTGTTTGCAATAGATTTATAAAGTTTCAATATATTATTGAGCAGATTGAAAAAAAAGGTGTGAATTTTGATTTTTTTGCTACCGGTCATTATGCGCGGGTTGAATATGATGATAAAAGGAAAAGATATATCCTTAAAAAGGGTATCGACAGCAATAAGGACCAGAGTTATTTTCTTTTTCTTTTAACACAAAAACAATTATCAAGGGTGATTTTTCCTCTTGGGAATTATACAAAACAGACTGTTAAAGATATCGCAAAACAACATGGTTTTGATGTTTATCAAAAAAAGGAAAGTCAGGATTTTATGAAAGGCAGCAGGTTTTTTATTTTTGAAGAGGGAATAAAATCAGGAGATATTATAGATATCCATGGCAATATTCTTGGTAAACATAATGGCATTATCCACTATACAATAGGACAACGAAAAGGCACAGGAATTGCAAAAGGAAGACCTGTTTATGTGATTGGCATAGATGCAGAAAAAAACACCATTATTGTTGGTGATGAAAAAAACCTTTATAAAAACAGGCTTATTGCCACAGATATAAATCTTATAGGATTGGAAAAAATAAACGGTTCAATGAATATTACCGCGAAAATAAGATATAAGCATAATCCTGCAAAAGCGACACTGTCTCTTTTTGGCAAAAAGGAAATTGAACTGATATTTGAACATTCTCAGAGAGCAATAAGTCCTGGACAGGCAGTTGTGTTTTACAAGAATGATGAGGTTGTGGGAGGCGGATTTATCA
The DNA here is from genome assembly GCA_964609735.1 of uncultured bacterium. Classification (GTDB taxonomy): domain Bacteria; phylum Ratteibacteria; class UBA8468; order B48-G9; family DTJG01; genus DTJG01. The sequence continues at coordinate 11,088 of CAZSTE010000005.1, read as the reverse complement.
AAACAGCCCTTTAAAATTTTCTATATCGCAAAATAATCTTTGAAATTTTTGATTATTAACACTTGGTTGCTGAGATATCTTGTTTCTCATATCCAGTCCCAGGGTTATGCTTTTTTCTGATGTCAAAATTTTCAATCCAATTGCGTCTGTTTCAGGCATTTTTCTTTTATTAAAAAACACAGGCAATGTTTGTATGGTTTTTATTCTGTCAGATTCATTTAAGGAAAAATCATAAACAGCAATAAAACATGTTTTATCGGTAAATTTTCTTTTAAGCAAGAAGGCAACCCTATCATTAAGCGAATATCCAATGCCGGTTCCTGTGAAAATTGTTGAGTTTTTATTGTTGAGCAAGAAAACACGCAGGGATTTTGTTTCGTCCTGAACAAAGGTATAAACTTGCGGTTCTGAAATTTTTTCCAGGTATTGAATATCCCTTAAATGTTGATAACCATTTTTATTGTCCAGTGATTGAATGGGTTTTTGAATCTTATCTTGAACAATTTTTCCCCTGCAGTGAATAATCCAATCCATCTGTTTTTTTTCTTTTCCGCTTACAACAAAAACATCCACCATGGCGGTGTCAAAAAGCACAAGGAATCTTTTTATTGTATAACCGGGATATGCGCAGTTGCAGTCGGCAAAACATGCAGAAAAATCATTTGACTGCGCAAAATATAACAGACGTCCTGTTGCCGGTTGCTGATTTTGCCCATCAACAACCACTGTATTGTGGGCGACCGTTGTTCTACACCATGTTTTATATTCTGGGACGCCATAACCTATTCTTCCTGAATCAACAAGAAGTTCTTTTTCCAGAGCGTAAAGAACAATATTTAGTTTATCAGGATGCCCATGGCTATCTCCATGGATGCCGTAATCAAGCATTGCGCATACACTATTGTTGTTTTTTTTCTGCCTTAGTATCACAATTCCAATATCTTTCATATCCATACTTTTTAATTCTAATTGTTGAATAGAATTGTTGGTTTGGCCTGCATAAAAAGAAAAAATCGGGTCTTTGAAATATTTATATGCCCATAGAAAAAACTGGCCATAATTTTTAAGATTTACAGGGTCGCTGTCATTAAACGTAGGAAGGGTTCCATCCGGATATGCGAGATTTATCGGCCCCAGCCACATTGATTTTAGCCGTTCATTTTTTGAAAAATCCCAGCCAATTCGTTTTGCGGCGTCAAGGGTATACTGAATCGCTGAAAGTGCGTAAAAATGATAGGCCATTGTTCCTTCATACCACAGACCATCTTTTGTAATGCTGTTTTCAACCTGCCATAAAAGGCCATATTTGCCATATATTCCTTCTTTTATAAGAGATATATCGTTTGTAACAAGTCCTACCACAGTATATGCCGCATTAAACCATGTTTGATGATTGTTTTTTCCTCCGATAAAGCATTGGAATTTCAAAATTTCCTTTACAATATCCTGTAATAATTTTTCGCTCGCTTTTCTATCTGTGTCCGAAAAACAGGCGGCATCTGCCACAAGGTCATAGGCACAGGCAAGGTCAATTGCTGAAACTGCTTCATCCAGATGCTGCGCATATCTTTTTCCACCGACAACAGCAAAAATTCCTTTTCTTCCCCATCTGTCATGTCTTTCAAATGTCGGATAAATACAGGCAAGTGTAATAAGAACATTTTTTACCGGTTCCGCGTACTTTTTTTCGCCTGTAAAAGCATATGCCTTTGCAAGGCAAACACACTGTTTATCAATCATATAATTTATATATGTTCTGTAAGCCGCGGATGTTCTTTCATCTGTATAAACAGAGCCACATACAGGACAGATGTGTTTTGTTTCTGTTTCAGGCGAGAGCATGGCATTATCTTTTGGACAATAATAATAAAAAATCCAGTCGCCCTCTTTCTTTGGAATGCTCAATGGATGATTAAGAATTTCATCTGCCTGTTTTATGATATTTTGTATTTCAGTTTGTTTTGATTGATCTTTTTTGATGTCTTCTATTTCAGAAGCCGTGTATAAAAATGCCGGTTTACCGGGAAATACAATATTGTCTTCTGAATAACAAAAGGATAAGAAACATAAACAGCACAGGCATATAACCCATTGATTAAGCTTAAAATGATTTTGCCTCATGTGTTAATGTATCATGTTATCCAATGATGTTCAAAAATGGGCTGTAATTTTTTGTATAACATGTGCGATAGGTGAAATTTTTCTTACTTCAAACCGACGAATAATAAAAAATATCGCCGTTACCCGGTAAAAACACGCAATCGTATATTTCTTCATTGGCTGAAACCTATGTTAATATATTGATGTCTTTACATTGTTATAAAATAATTTTTGCCTTTTTAAGAAAAGTCGTATTCCAATTATGCAAATGCAGAAAACTTTTATTGGAAGAGTGAATGAACACCATAAAAATAGGCATTGACGCGCATTCAATTGGATTAAAGCAGGGTGGCAATGAACGATATGCGGAAGGGCTATTAAAAGGAATTTCTGAAATAGAAACAAATGGGTTTGATTTCACCATATTTTTGAATCGTCTGGCGGATATTCCCGATTTTATTAAAAACATCCAGAGGTTTCATATTGAAAGGGTTTCTGTTTCGCCGTTAAAACGGCTTGTTTTTGATATTTCGTTTAAGGCAAAATATCTTGGTCTTGATATGCTTCATACCCAATATCATCTTCCCTTTTTTACCAGAATTCCATCTGTTATAACATTACATGATGTTTCATATCTAAGGCATCCAGAATTTTTTCCTGTTAGAGAACGGTTGAAAATGCGTATGTTTATGCCGGTTTCAATAAAAAAAGCAAAAAAAATTATCACTGTTTCCCATTTTTCAAAAAATGAAATTTTGAAATTTCACCCCAGCGCAAAAAATAAGCTGACCACTGTATATTATGGTGTTTCTGAAAATTTCAAGCCATTGGATAATGTTAATATAGAAGCAACCCTGAACAAATATGGCATTGCAAGACCCTATATATTGGCTGTTTCAAATATCCAGCCACGGAAGAATCTAAATGGATTGTTGAAGGCATTTGTTACCTTATGTCAGCAGCAGAAAGATTTTCCCTGTCGTCTGGTAATTGCAGGCCGAAAATTATGGCTTTATAATGAAATTTTTTCTGAAATTCGCAGGTTTCCGGTTGCGGACAAAATTATTCTTACCGATTATTTAAAAAATGACGAACTTTCCTGTTTGTATAATGGAGCAGAAATGTCTGTTTATATTTCTTTTTATGAAGGTTTTGGTCTCCCTGCTCTTGAAGCGATGGCCTGCGGTTGTCCTGTCATTGTGTCGGATAATTCTTCATTGCCAGAGATTGTTGGAGATGCCGGCATGTTGGTAGACCCTTATAATGTAAATGAACTTGCATCGGTAATAAAAAACTTGTTTTACGATAAAACACTCAGGGGTAAATTGAAACAAAAAGGGATTGAACAGGCAAAAAAATTTTCCTGGCGAAAATGCGCCACAGAAACAGTGGAAATATACAAACAGGTTCTTTTACCCGTATCATAAAAATGAAGATTGCAATTATAGGCATACGTGGTATTCCGGCACGCTATGGCGGTTTTGAAACCTGCGCAGAAAAAATCGCACAGTATCTGGCAGAAAGAGGGCATAAGGTTCTTGTTGCCTGCAGAAGATATCTTTATCCTGATATGCCACAGCTTCATCCCAATATAAAATCATACTATCCTTTTTGTTTAAAGGGAAAATCCATAGAAACCTTTTCTCATACATTTTTTAGCCTTGTTAAAACCATTGTATGGAATCCTGATATTATATTGATTTTTAATTCTGCCAACAGTCCTATTGCTTTGGCAGCAAGACTGTATAGAAAAAAAATTGCGATAAATGTTGATGGTCTTGAATGGAAAAGAAAAAAATGGGGGTTTGCGGGGAAAACATATTTCAGATTTGCCTCATTTTTTTCTATGATTATTGCTGATAAAATCATAGCGGATTCCCGCGCGATTGCGGATTATTACCGCAAGAGATTTCATGCAGATCCCATATATATTCCTTATGGCGCTGATATCTGTTTTCAAAGGGATGCTTCATTAATTGAAAAAATGGGGCTTAAACCGAAAACATATTTTTTCACCGGCAGTCGTCTTGAGCCGGAAAACAATCAGGACCTGATGATAAAAGAATTTTTATCCGCAAAAATAGGATATCCTTTTATTATTGCAGGGGATATAAAAAATAAGACAAAATATGTAAAATCTCTTTTGAATAAGGCAGGAGGAAATATAAGATTTATCGGGCCTGTTTATGATAAACAAACATATCTTCAACTTCAGGCAAATTCCCTGGCGTATATACACGGCAATGAGGTGGGAGGAACAAATCCCGCTCTGCTTTCCGCAATGGGTTGTGGAGCATGCGTTCTTGCGCTTGATGTGGAATTTAATAGGGAGGTTCTCGGCGATGCGGGACTTTATTTTACCAAAGAAAAAAATGTGCTTGCCGGTTTAATAAGAAATGTTGCCAATAATCCTGAAAAATTCGCCGTTTTTGGTAAAAGGGCTCAGAAAAGAGCGCAAAAATTGTATCAGTGGAATGATGTATGTCAACAATATGAACGGCTGTTTTATACCCTAAAAAATGAAAGGCAGAAAATATCTTATTCTTCTTGATTTTTTTGCGATAGTAAGCGGAATGCTTCTTGGCTATGCCATAAGATTTTCATGGCGAATATTCCCTTATAAGGGTATCGCGCCTATTGCTCCATACATGCAGTTAGCAATTTTATCCGGCATCATATGGACAGCAATGCTCCATGCAAACAGGATTTACAGAGGAAAGAAATTTATTAATCCGTGTTTTGAATTCAGTCAGATTATCCAAAGCAGTTTTTATTCAGGTGTTATCATAAGCGCCATCACCTTTTTTTACAGGGGATTTTCCTATTCAAGAATTGCTGTAATTCTTGGACTTTTTATTGGCTTTACCCTTGTTTCTATTATCCATTTGTTGTTAAACAAATTTTCCACCTATGACGACACCCAATTTTTTCTTATAGGCGATGAACATGTTCTTCAGTCCATTGTTAAAAGACTGCTGCTTCATAGAGTACCAGAAAGAAGTATTGTATTCTGTAAAGCTGAAGAATTGGAAAATTTGTTAATAAGAGAAAAAACAGAGCCGGGTGGCGTTTATGTTATCGTTTGTCTGGATGATATGCGGAAAATTCAGGAAATATCTGATATATGCAACAGACATAATATGCATCTTTTTATTTATCCAAAGGATATACGTGTTTTTTTAAGCGGCGGAAGTATTGAAGAAATATATGGAATACCATTTATAACAAGCCATATCCTTCCGCTTGATTCCTGGCACAATCGTTTGCTAAAGCGGTTTTTTGATATAATCTTTTCCATGATGTTTTTAACAATGGGCATGCCGATATTAATTATTACAGCGGTTCTGATAAAATTTTCATCCCCGGGCCCTGTTTTTTTTGTTCAGGAACGGGTTGGATATAAAAATAAAAAATTTCTTATGATAAAATTTAGAACAATGATGTATGGTTCAGAAGATATTCTGCCATATACAAGAACAGATGATACCAGAATAACAAGGATTGGTAGATTCTTAAGGGCCTGCAATATTGATGAAATACCGCAATTTTTTAATGTGCTTAAATCAGATATGAGCATTGTAGGTCCGCGGCCGGTTTCAGTAAAAGACAGAATTTTTTTTACGACACCCGGTTTTAACGAAAGGATGAGAATCCTGCCTGGTATTACAGGTTGGGCACAGATTCACGGACTTAAAGGCGGTCAGATAGAACCAGAAGAAAGATTTAGATACGATCTATATTATGAGGATAATTGGAGTATATGGCTTGATTTTGCTATAATGGTGTTTACCATTATTCCCTTTACAGGAAAAATAAAATCTGAAAGGCTTGATATATGAAAAAACAATCAACAAAAAAAATAAAAGAAATTGCATCTTATAAAGATGATACCTGCGATACGCCCGGCATAAGGATTTTATTATTTCTTGCATCCCTGGTTTTTTTTGGCGTAGCGCCCTTGCTAAATTTTAAGCCCGCTTACGACTACACAATAATAAAAGATGTTTTGGGCTCTCTTTTTATCGCAATTTTTGCAGGTGTATTATATGCAAGGCGGAAGGATATCTCGATCAATTTGAAAGGCTTTATCGCAGGAACCGTTGTTTTTATGTATATTATTGCAGGGTGTTTTTATGCTCCTGTGAAATATGGCGCGGCGCAAATACTTGAAAACTATCTTTTGTATTATCTTCTTTTTATTGTGGGAATGCTCTGGAAATGGGAAAAAACAGATGCGTTTATTTGGGCCGCATCAATGGTTGTGGCTTCAATTACTGCCTTTGTGCAATACCATACCACAAGATATCCAATTTCAACATTTGGTAATCCCAATTTTTTTGCAGGCCATCTTCTTATGCCAATTTTTCTAAGTCTGTATTTTATTAAGAAAAAACATGTCTCCATAGCCATAATATATGGCGTGATAACACTTTCAGCGCTTTTTATCGTAAAATCCCGCGCCGCGCTTTTTGGATTTTTTATTGCATCGGCATTTGCATCGTTTTTGATGTTAAAAGAACACAGGATTCGATGGGTTAAATATATCGGATTTGCAATTGTTGGTATTGTGGGAATTTGTATGTTTGGGCCGATAAAAACCCAGTTAACACAGGATATCAGGTATTATATATGGCGTGGAACCTGGAATTTAATCCAGCACAAACCTTTTTTGGGCTGGGGAACAGGCAATTTTATTTTTTATTATCCCTATTTTAGATACAGGGAATATTTTTTAAGGCCCCAGGCTACCCCTATTACAAATCATCCCCATTGTCAATACCTTGAAATCCTGTCGGAAAATGGTTTTTGCGGATTGATGCTTTTTGGCGCGCTTATTGTATTTGCCTTATACTGCGGATTGAAAAAAAATTCAAAAGATTCAGATGGCATTTTTTTGTTTGCATCAGTAGGAATTATTGCAGTTATTGTTGATAACATCCTTTCCACAAATCTCACAAACACATCAACCGCAATGTATTTTTCTTTTCTTGTTGGCTTATGTTTTGCAACAGATGAAAACGGGAAAAAAATTGTTATTTCACGTTCTTGGAAAACCATAATGTCTTTGACAATGATATTTTCAATGATAGCACTTGGCAGCTGGAAGGTTTATTATAGGCTCATTCCAGAGGTTTATCTTAAACAGGCAATCGGCGCCAGAGAGAGAAATGATTTTGTGACTGCTATTGAAAATTATGAGAAAGTGTGTAAAATAAATCCCAACCATGTTGTTTCCTGGTATAAACTTGCCTTTGCATATGGCCAGATAGGCGACCTTGAAAATTCCGAAAGGATTTATCTTCTGATTAATAATAAGTTGTTTCCACATTTTGCAAAAACAGACGCCAATCTTGGTGTGCTTTATATACAAAAGCAGGACTATGAAAAGGCAAAATATTATTATGAGAAGGCATTATTTTTTAATCCATACGACATAGAGGTGTTGTTGAGCATGCTTTCAATAAAATTGTACCATGATAGGGATATAAAGGCCGCGAGAGAATATCTAAAAAGGGTTATGGCAATAAATCCAGAACATGAATATGTGAAATATCTTATTAAGAATTTTCCCGAGCTTATGGATAATTCTATAGACAATAATAAAGAAACAGGTATTGGTAAGAAAAATTAAATAGCATACATAATTAAGGAGGGAACAAAATGAAATGTGAAATATGCGGGAAAAAACCCACGACAGGACACAATGTCAGTCATTCCAATGTTAAAACAAAAAGAACATGGAAGCCTAATGTGCAGAAACTTCTTCTTGAGTATAATGGAACTGTAAAGAGAATGGCAATCTGTACACAATGTTTAAAATCAGGGAAAGCCAAAAAACCTCAGAAAATTTCAGAATAATCTTTTATATCAAGCCACGCAATATATAAATCGCCTGATTTTTGTAAAACCGGAGTATATGAGATTGACAATAACCGGGATGGTATGGTGAATTTTGCGGGAAAATGCGCCTCAAATAAACAATTATTTTGTTTGATCCATGCAATAGCGCAGGTTTTTTGATATCGTGTGATTTTGACGCATTCAACACCGTAACTTTTAAAAGTCACCTGAGGATTTCCTGGACCAAACGGTCTCAACATCTGAAGATTTTTTAAAAGTGGTATTGTAATATCATTAAGTTTTATATCCACAGGTTTTGTCACCGAAGGTGAAGATTTTTCCCCTATTTTTATATTTTTCCAGAGTTTTTTTAATTCTGGCAGGTTGGAAGATTTCATCTTAAAGCCAATAGCATTGGGATGTCCGCCAAACGAAGAGAAAATATCCCGCATCTGATAAAAAAATTCATAAAGATTAATACTATCAAATCCCCGGGCAGATCCCTGAATAATGTCGTTGTGTTTTATCGCAACAAGTGCTGGCATCTGAAACTGTTCACTTATTCTCGCAGCAAATGTTCCTGAAAATGAAACAGGAATATTTTCAAATACAAATAACGGCAATTCTTCAATATTCTCGTTTTTAACAACAGAAGACAGCCTTCTCATTATTTTTTGTTTTTCTTTTTCAAATGTTTTTATCTCTTCAAAAACAGATTCTATGTTTTCGTCCATTCCCGCAGTTAATATCTTGAATGCCAATTCGGGTTTTCCAAATCTTCCGGGCGTGTTTAATCTTGGATTAAGATAATGGGTGATGGTTTCAATTTCTTCATCCTTTTTTGGAACATAAAAATGTTCCTTAAACCTTTCAATTCCCGGTATTTGTGTGTTTCCGAGTTGTCGCAGTCCCATCTTTACTATGGTATGATTTTCACCTGTAAGCATTCCGTGATCATTAAGTGTTCCCATAGCCCCAAGTTCAATGCATGGATAAAACATATCCTGGGGAAAAAAAGGGAAAAGTTCCTTGATTGCCTGTACCAATTTTAAAACAAGCCCCGCAGCGGTAAGTGTGATAAAATCATGATTTGTTTTATGTAATGAAGGATTTACGATTACAACATGTAAAGGTTGTTTTTCGATACATGTGCGATGATGATCAATAATGATTAATGGGAATTTGGTTTTTTCACAGTAATCAATAAGTTTTTTTGAACTTGTGCCTGTATCTATGGTAATAAGAAGATTATAACCCATTTTTTTTATGTTGTTTACAAATTCAGATTCAATCTCATAGCTTTCAAGCCGATGGGTAAGTTTAATATCAAAATCAAGTCCCATTGCCTTAAAAATATTTGACAGCATTGCTGCGCCCGCCATGCCATCCATGTCTCCATCTGCATAAATAAATACCCTTTTTTTTGAATAAATGGCATCCTCAATCAGTTTAGTAGCAGCCTGTATACCACAGATAGAAAAAGGATTTGAGAAGCTTGAAATGTCGGGATTCAGGAATGTTTTAATGTCCTGTGTGGTTGTTATCCCTCTTTCAGAAAGTATCTGTAAGATAATAGGAGATATGTCAGCAGTGTTCATGTTTCAATCATTTTTTTAATTTCCTCTATAGAAATTTCAGAAGGTTTGAGACCCTCAAATATTTTTTCCCCAATAATAATCGCAGGGATTTTTGTCAGCCCTTTCAATGTGAATTCAGTAAGATTGTCAGGATCATTAATATCAAAATAAGAAAATGGAATATTGAAATTTTCAAGTTTTTTCTTCCAGCCTTGACATAGTCCGCAGTCCTCTTTTCCAAAAATAATAATTTTTTTATCCATTGTCATATCCTTGTAAATATTCAGCTGCTACTGAAATTATGTATATATCTTTTTTCCAAAAGAAGGATGAAACCTATTTCCCAATATAAATGTATCACCACAACCAACAGGTTTCACATTGTCAAAAATAAATTATTTTTTATTCTTAATCTTAATATATTTTACTGAAACATTCGCTTCTTTCAATAATGATTGCGCAAGATTGTCTGGATAACCTTCTGATATAACAATCTTTTTGATGCCTGCATTAATAATCATTTTTGCGCAAACAGAACATGGATGGCATGTTACATAAAGTCTGCTATCTTTTATGCTTACCCCATGATATGCTGCTTGAATAATCGCGTTTTGTTCTGCATGAAGGCCTCTGCACAATTCATGCCTTTCGCCGGAAGGGATATTGAGTTTTTCGCGCAAACAACCTGTTTCTTCGCAATGCTTAATGCCAGAAGGCGCTCCATTATAACCCGTGGCAAGAACGCGTTTTTCTTTAACAACAACCGCTCCAACCTTGCGGCGAAGACATGTTGAACGTTTAGCCACAAGTTCAGCGATGCCAATAAAATATTCATCCCAGCCGGGCCTGTAATTTTTATTTCTTTTTTTATTCTGCATAAATAGGAAATTTACCAGCAAACATCTTTATTTGTTTTGTTAATAATTTTAATTGGTTGTGATTGTTTTGACACCACAGGGCTTCATCAATAAAATCAAGTATTTTGTCTATTTCTTTTTTCCCCATTCCCCTGGTTGTGATGGCGGCTGTTCCAATGCGAATTCCGCTTGCTATATTCGGTGGGAGAGGATCAAAAGGAATAGCATTCCGATTAACAATGATGCCTGCTTCGCCAAGAATTTGCTGGGCTGTAATGCCTGTAATATTTTTGCTACGAAGGTCAACAAGTATTAAATGATTATCTGTTGAACCTGTAACAATCCGATAATTTCTTTTTATCAGTTCATCGGCCATATATTTTGCATTTGAAAGAATTTTTTTCTGATAGGAAATAAATCTTTTGCCCATCGCTTCTTTAAATGCCACAGCCTTGCCTGCGATAACATGAACAAGAGGTCCACCCTGGATACCGGGAAAAACAGATCTATCAATCTGTTCGGCAAATTCGGTTTTACAGAGGATAAAACCTCCTCTTGGGCCCCTGAGGGTTTTATGTGTTGTTCCAGTGACAAAATCAGCGTCTTTAACAGGCGAGGGATGTAACCCTGCGACAATAAGTCCAGCAATATGAGCAATGTCTGCGCAAAGATATGCGCCAACCGATTTTGCAATTTCTGAAAACTTTTTGAAA
>CAZSTE010000004.1:0-16731 GCA_964609735.1 uncultured bacterium | reverse complement strand
TTTTCCTTTTACTGTTTTTTCTTTTTCAGGCATATTTAACTTATATAACTGGCTATCGCTCATAATTGTCATATATGCGGTTTTTTTGTCAGATGCAAGAACCCAATAGGTTATGGTTGGTTTTGGATAGGTGAACACCTTGCCCGATATGATTATTGGACGAATAACAATACTGTCGGTTTCAGGGGTATATGTGGCAATTTTAAAATCCTTTGTGATGACATGAGCCCTGCCTTTTTTATCAATCAGGGTTGTTGCATAAGGCGATAGCATTGTTCCAATCTGCCTGTATTTTTTTGTTTTCATATCATAAACAAACCAGTGCTTTCCTTCAGAGGTAACAACATAAAGTAATTTTTTCCCTTCATCCGCAACAACATCAATAATTCCCTCGTTTGGTTGTGGCATGCCAAGGGATTCCGCTTTTTGAGTTCCAGGATCATAAACCATTACATATCCTCCTGGATATTCTGAATTGTCGCCCTCTGAACGATAACCTTCTTTGCTTCCAACATAAATTCTTCCGCTGGGGGCAACAAAATTTTTTGTATGTATTTTTGCCTGGGCAGCATAGCCGGTTGCCTGGATTCCGCAAACCTTGTGGGTGTCAATAACAATTTTTTGTTTCTCTGTGTAAGGATCAAATTCAACAAGAAAAGAATTCTCATTATATTTTGTTGTTCCAATATAAATTTTTCCATCAAGACCTTCGCACAACGAAAAATAACCGGATTCCTTATTATGGGTTCCGGGCAAAATATGATACGCCTTTCCAAACACATAATTAAAAGGCGCAGAATCCTGAGTAGCAGGGTAAACAAATCCAGTAACAATAAACATCAGCATTGCAAACAGATTGCGGATTTTACGCATTTTGCCTCCATTTATTTGTGATTGGTTTTTTTATTCTTGTATATAATATAATAAATTTTAACAATGGATAAATCGTGACAATAAAAACTTCTTTTTTATCAACAAGAAGAATCAGATTTTAATATAATTAAATTTTTTTGTTTTTTTTCAGATGTATGTATATGGCGGTGATATCTGAAGGAAAAATGCCGTCAATCCGTTCTGCCTGACGGATTGTAAAAGGTTTATATCTGGCAAGTTTTTCTATTGCTTCTGTTGAAAGACCCGGTATTTTTGTAAAATCAAGATTTTCAGGAAGTACAATATCAGTGTTTTTCGTTTTTTCAAGCAAATCCAGGTCTCTTTTTATATAAGGAGAATATTTTATTTCAATTTCAATTTCTTCCTTTGCATGGGCTGGAAGGGTTAAAATATCCGGTTCAAATTCAACAATATCTTCTATTGAAATATCGGGTCTTCGTAGGTATTCAGCGAGGGATATTTTTTCTTTTGTTCCAGAAACAAATCTTTCTTCCAGTTTTTTACAAAAATTGTTGGTTAATGCCCGATTGTTTTCCATTGTTTCAAATGTTTTTTTGTCAATTAAACCACAGTTATGGCCATATTCCATCAGACGGAAATCAGCATTATCCTGTCTTAGAATAAGCCGGTATTCCGCGCGCGAGGTAAACATCCTATATGGTTCTGTTACCTCTCTTGTGGTGATATCGTTAATCATCACGCCAATGTATGATTCAGACCTTTCTAAAATAAGGGGTTCTTTTCCTGAAATGAATTTTGCTGCGTTAATTCCTGCAATCAACCCTTGACCAGCTGCTTCTTCATAGCCGCTGGTTCCATTAATCTGACCGGCAAAAAATAATCCTTTAATTCTTTTTGTTTCAAGCGTGGGTTTTAATTGATATGCCGGAATAAAATCATATTCAATGGCATATCCGTAACGGATAATTTTCACATTTTCAAGTCCAGGTATCGTTTTAAGCGCTTTTTCTTGAACATCAACAGGAATACTTGTGGCAAAACCATTGACATAGATTTCATCTGTATGACGGGTTTCAGGCTCAAGAAAAATATGATGGCCGGTTCTATCAGGAAATCGCACAACCTTTACCTCGATTGATGGGCAGTACCTGGGTCCTTTTGAACGAATCTGGCCTGTGTAAAGTGGCGCCCTGTGAAGATTATCCTTAATAATTTTAATGGTTTCCGGACTTGTTACGGTTAAATAACAATCTATCTGCTCTTGGGTAATACGGGCACTTCTGTAAGAAAACGGTTGAGGATTGTCATCTCCTTTTTGTTGTTTTGTTTTGCTAAAATTTATTGAATCTTTGCTGATTCGTGGCGGGGTTCCTGTTTTAAGACGGCCAATGTCAAATCCAAGTTCTCTCAGGCATTCAGAAATCCCTGTTGATGGTAATTCGCCGATTCTTCCTCCGGGAAAGGATGAATTGCCAATATGAATAATGCCATTTAGAAATGTGCCCGTGGATAAAACAACGGCCTTGCAATCAATTTTTTCTTCTGTATTAAGAACAACCGATTCTATGGCTTCTCCTTTGACAATAAAACCTTTTACCATTGCTTCCAGTAATGTAAGATTTTCCTGATTAAAAAGAACATCTTTCATATAATTGCTGTAATAAATCTTATCTATTTGCGCCCTGGGGCTCCATACAGCTCGGCCTTTTCCTGTGTTGAGCATTCTGAATTGAATTCCTGTTGTGTCTGTGGCAAGGGCCATCTGGCCTCCCATGGCATCGATTTCTTTTACAATCTGCCCCTTGCCGATGCCGCCAATCGCAGGATTGCAGCTTGGTTTTGCAATTGCATCAAAATTTCCTGTAATAAGAAGCGTTTTTACGCCCATCCGCGATGAGGCAAGCGATGCTTCAATGCCGGCATGACCGGCGCCAATAACAATTATGTCGTATTTCATGTTAGGTATATCGCGCTATGACAAGTCCTGAGGGAACCTTTGGATAAAAAAATGTGGTTTTTGGCGGTAATATTTCTGATTTTAATGAAACCTGTCGTATCTTCATAATATCCGGAGCTCTCATAAAAAATCCAATGTTGTATTCATTGGTTTCTATTTTTTTCACGATATATTCAGGATTTGTATTGTAATAAAGCTTTTCACCAACCGGGATGTTGAAAAATTTTTGAAGAATAAAATAATGAAGAATCACTACATCAAGGGATTTCCATTCATCGGAATAATGTTCCGGCAGAAAATTTTTAATTTCGTCAATATTTTTTACAGACCAGGTTTGAAAATTGCCATTGAAAAACACACCAAAACTGCATGATTGTTGCTTTTCAATATACATCAAAACATCCTGAATGCTTTTATGATTTTTAATCTCAAAAAATTGCAGAATTTCACCCATTTTAGAATCTTGATTTATGTTTTGTTTTACTGCCCGGTGTGTGGGAAGAATCAAAAGAGAATCTGAAAAAAGATTTGTGAAATAACACATAATATATCGCGGCGCTTTTCGCGGATTCTGTTGATAATATTCATAGGAGGCTTGAAATCTATGATGACCATCCGCAATGAAAAGATTGTCAGGTTCTATTTTTTTTATGAGCTCTGCAAGCATTTCCGGCTGGGAATCCGTAAATCCTATTGTGTAGTCTTCAAAATCTGCGTGCACAGGATATGATAGTTTTTCTGCGATATGATCAAGCAAATTTTCTTTATCTGAATAAAGAAGAAAAATGGGCTCAAGATTTGATTTGGTGATGTCAAGAAGTTTTATTCTATCATCCCTGTATTTGTTAAATATGACCTCGTGTTTGATGATTTTATTTGAATATGAAAGGTCCAGCAAAGCGATAAATCCCGTTCTTTGAATGATTTTATTTTTATGATGAAACGTCTGGGTTAAGATATAGTATTTTTTTTCTGTGTCCTGAACCAAAATTTTTTCGTTGCACCAATTATTAAGTTTTTCAGCGACAGCGCTATGATAATCTGATTCAAGAAATTCAGGAAGCGTAAGGTGAACAATATTATATGGCGAGCGGGCTGCAAGTAGCTTGCGGTAGTCAGAATTAATAACATCATAAGGGGGCGCAATCAGATTTCCAATACTGCCGGCACCTTTTGAATATCTAAAACCTTTGAATGGTGTAATAATTGACATTTCACTCCTTGATTAAAGGCCTGTGGGTATATCAACAAACCCTGATTTAACATTAAATTGTTTTGATATGAGATTGCTTATTGCTTTTACTCCCAATGTTTCGGTGGCATGATGGCCGCCAAAAATAACATTGATATGGCAGTCTTTTGCAGTATGAAATATATCAAGGGCATCACCTGTAACATAAAGGTCTACACCTGATTTTACCGCTTCATTAAAGCCGTTATATCCTCCGCCGCCGCTCATTGTCGCAACAGTTTGAATAAGATTCTTTCCATAGGGAAGGACTCTGCATGTAATTTCAAGCCCTTTGTTAATTTTTTCAATGATTGCATCAAGCTTTTGCGCCTTTTTATAATATCCGCAATAACTGATTGCCTGGCCGTCGCAAATAAAAAAATCCTTAAAAATTTTTGCTCCAATCATTTTCAAAAGCAATGCATTATTTCCAACCTCTAAATGCTTATCCAGTGGTAGATGCGCGGCATAAAGGGAAATTCCATTTTTATAAAGTATCTCCATCCTTTTTTTATTGAAAGAAACAAAAGATGGATTTGTATCTTTCCAGTAAGTGCCATGATGAACCACAATCATATCTGCCTTTTTTTCTGCCGCTTCCTCAAAAACAGTTGCTCCCGCGTCAACCGCGCACATAACCTTGTTAACATTAGATTTTCCTTCGCATTGAAGGCCATTCCAGGAATTATCTTTGATTCCGTTAATATCAAGATAATTATCAAGAAATCTTACAAGGGTTTCAAGTTTCACCATTTAGTTTCCTCCTTAGAATTTTTATTTTACAAAACCTAAATATTATATACCAAATTTATACCGACTGATAAGAGGATAAATAGGATATAACCAGAATAATAAAAATTGGCAGACGATTTTGATTACAGTATAATAATTTTATATGAAGATAGTTTTTCTTTTTCTGTTGGGTTATATCATTGGCAGCATTTCTTTTGCCTACCTTTTTACATATTTTCTTACAGGTCTTGATATTAGAGATATTGGAACAAAAAATCCAGGCGCGGCAAATGTCGCAAGGCAGATTGGGAAAAAATGGGGAATTATTGTATGGATTGGAGATACCATCAAGGGCGCTGGAAGCATGGCTGTGGCAAGGTCGATGGGCATTACAAACGAGATTTTTCTCGCCATTGTGGGAATCTTTGCGGTTTTAGGGCATTGCTATCCCGTTTTTTTGAGATTTAAGGGCGGTAAAGGTATTGCGACAATGGGCGGAGTGATGCTTTATCTTGCGCCGGCGGTTTTTCCATTTATTCTTGGTTTCTGGTTTATTGCGCAATTATTAAATCCACGTAGCAAGAAAATCGTTTTATCCGAGGTGGCCTTATTTTTTTTGATACTATGGCAGATATATCCAGGTGGTTTTCTTAAACTTACTGTTTCAACAATTCTGTTAATTATTACAACGATGTTTATAAACCGCCATGCTATAAAAGAAATAAAGGACGCGCATTGATTTTATGGAAAAGAAAGCTTTATAGAATTGTAATGGGCGGACTTGCGCCGGGTATTTATTTGTTAACCGCTGATCCTCTTATTCCGGCCTGTATATGCGGGTTTTTTCTGTTTTGGCTTCTTTTAATGGAATTTGAAAGGTATCTGCATCCGGGTTTCTGGGCCTGGCTTTTAAAACATTCGCCTGGAATATTTAAAACAAGGCCCGGCGTGCTTACAGGGGATACAAATTTTATGATCGCAAGTTTTCTATCAATTTTGTATTTTCCTTATCCTGTGGCTGTTTCAAATCTATTGTTTCTTGCATTTGGAGACGCGGCAAGCGCTCTGGTTGGCTCAAAATACGGACGATTAAGGATTTTTCCGGGAAAGACTGTTGAAGGAATGATGGCCGGAATCGGCATAAATTTAATCCTTGCTTTTATACTGGCAGGTTATTTTTTAATTTCTTTTGAAATCCTGCTAATAGGGGTTTTGCTTGGAAGCATATTAGAGGTTTTGCCTCTTAATATTGATGATAATCTGACTGTTGGCCTTATCCCTGGTATTGTTATGACCGGCTTTTATCTTTGATGTTTTTTGCTGAATAAACAATTCTATAAATCTCATCGCCAAATTGTTGCTTCTGCCAGGTTTTTAATATTTTAACCTGCCGGATATCATTGATATTGTTTATTGACGCTGATGCAAGGGATGAAATCTGACGATGAGAAAGCACAAGATGCGGCGCAATCTTTAATTCCGCCGCCTTTGAATCCCGCCATATATGCAGTTTTTCTGCTTTTTGTGAAAAATCCGGATGATAGTTGTTTTGCTTATGGATAAGATTTTTTCTGGGAAATCGGTTTTGATGTTGCGGATGTTGTATTTTTTCAAACATCAATGGAAGATAATCTTGAATCTGTCTATAGGAGGATGTGATTTGTTTCAATTTTTCAAGGGTAAGAGAATTCTCGGTGATAATCTTATAAATGGTTTGTTTGTCAAGAACCTTAAATGGCGGAATATCTTTTTCTTTTGCTATTTCTTCCCTCAAGGTTAATATTTCCACAAGAATCGGATAACATGTTTTTGGGATTTTGCCAAAACCTTTCATATTAAGCACTTTTTCCGATTGATGATGTTTCGCTGAACCTGCAAGAATTTCACATTCCTCAGTTACCCAGGAAAGACGATTTTTATTTATAAGCGCCTTTTTTAATATATCGGCGAGAGGCAAAAGATATTTCGTGTCTGAAATCGCGTATTCAAGCATTTTTTTTGATAACGGCCTTATTGCCCAGTTGCTTTTCTGATATTTTTTTTCAAGATGAACATTGAAGTTTTTTTCAACCAAAAAATCAAGGCTTGTCCGCTTTTCGCCAAGAAAACTTACTGCAATTTGGGTATCAAAAAGATTGTTTACAATTATGCCTAAATGACTGTAAAGCATCTGTGTGTCGTAGGTGGCGCCATGAAAAACCTTTTGGATGTTTTTATCTGAAAATATAGAATCAAGAAGGGATGCATTTTTTATTGATAAAGGGTCAATAATAAAATTTTCACTTCTCGTTGAAATCTGGATTAAACATATTTTTGGATAATATGTGTATAAAGAATTACCTTCAATATCAACCGAGATTTCATTGACATATTTCATTTTTTTTACAAAAGATTCAAGTTTGTGTTCTGTGTTTATGTAGGTTGCTGCTGGAATAAAGGGTTTTTTTTTGGATATCGGCTTGCCATTTTTAAAGTGAATGGATACCATTTCAGCATAATGCCGTAAAAGATTTTTTGTTTTTTCTATCATTCTTCTGATGAATGGTTTTTAAGGTATAAGCTATCAAGATAACTTTGAAGAATAATTTGAGCCGCCAGTTTATCCCGAATTTTTTTTCTTTTTTTTCTGCTGATATCCGCCATCAAAAGAATATTTTCTGCCTCAACTGTGGTCATTCGTTCATCCCAGGGAATAAATGTTACCAATGGCATTGATTGTTTTAAAATTGTAATAATAGAAAGCATTTTTTCTGCCCTGCCACTAAGGGAGCCGTCATTCCTAATAGGTATTCCATAAATAATTTGCGTAACATTATATTTTTTCACAAGGGATTTGATTTTTTCAATTTCTTTTTCATTTCGTTCAATGGTGGCAAGCCCTTTGGCAAAGGTGTGATCCTGGTCGCTTATAGCCACGCCTATTCTTTTTTCGCCAAGATCAAGTCCAAGAATTCTCATAATATTCAACCATAAATTTCCGCGGTTATTTTTAGGGCCTGCTGTGCCTGTATTACATCATGAACCCTGAATATTCGCGCTCCATTTATATAACCAATTGCACAAGTGGCAATGGTTCCAGGAAGACGTTTTTCCGCAGAGACGCCGCCAGCAATTTTGCCAATAAATGATTTTCTTGATGTTCCAAGACACAGCGGCAAACCAAAACAGGTGAATTCTCTTAATCGTTTAATAATCTCAAGGTTATCCTCAATCCGTTTTCCAAAACCTATTCCAGGATCAAGAATAATTTGGTTTTTGTTGATGTTATGATTTATACAGAAATCTATTCTTTCTCTAAAAAAATCGCAAATTTCTCCAATGACATCATAATAAAAAGGATTTTTTTGCATTGTTTCAGGGGTTCCCTGCATATGCATTAAAACGACACTGCAGCCTGCTTCCGCAATGATCTGCGCCATCTGTTCATCTCGTTTTAACGCGTAGATATCATTGACAATGTCCACGCCTTCTTCAAGGGCCTGTTTTGCCACACTGCTTCGTGATGTATCGCAGGATATTAAGCAGGAAAGTTCCCTGCGAAGACGTTTTATCACCGGCATAATCCTTCTTAATTCTTCCTTTTCATCAACCGGGCCCGAATAGATATCTCCAAAATATACTCCAAAAGAAGAAGATTCTCCGCCGATATCTATAATATCTGCTCCTTCCTCCTGCATCTGAATGGCTTTTTTAATTGCAAGGTCAATGTTGTCGAAATACATTCCGCCATCAGAAAAAGAATCCGGCGTTATATTAAGGATACCCATTATGAGAAATTTTTTTTGGATATTTTTTATAGCCAACGAAGGATGAAGATATCTTTCAATTGTTTTTAATATTTCTTCGCCGATATTTTTTAATCCAAAGGGTTGTTGAGCAAATTTGATGACGAGTTTTTTATATTGTTTTAATGTTGCCATAAGGATTATGTCAACATTTTTATTCTCAAGATTCAATACCGAATACGGCACAGCGGCGTCTGCTCCGACAGCAAGGGCTTCCTGTTTTATAACATTTGCCTGTTTTATATTGACACCTGATATTTTCAAGCAGTACAGACACGCCTTGTTTTCTAGTTGTTCAATCCCTTGCGGATGCACAGCAATCCGTTTCATCTCTTCTTTTACGCAAAACGGTTCAAGAACCCTGATATTCATTTCATTTTTTTAAGCAGCATTTTTCTGTAATCTTCGGCTTGCAGATTTTCAATGCCCCTTATTTCTTTTTCTGTGAAATATTTTATTTTGCCCAGCGCCATTCCTATGGCTTGCATTTTTGCGCTTTCTTCAGTCATCCATGCTCTTGTGAAAACCTCTTTAAGGCTTTCTCCAACAGCCACCGCCCCATGGTTTTTTAATAAAACGACATTGTGCTTTTTTATCTGTTTCACAACGGCCTGTCGTATTTCTTCGCCACCGGGTATAACATAATCCACAAGTGGTATCCGGGTTCCAAGAATAACAACAAAATCAGGATAGAATGGTTTAAGTGCAATTCCTGCGGATATCAGACCGGTGGTTATCGGAGGATGCGTGTGAATAACGGCTTTTATATCGGATCTTTCAATATAACAACCCAAATGCATTGATATCTCGCATGTTGGTTTTAACCCGCCATATTGTTTTCCTGTTTTGAGGTGAATCTTTACCCATTGTTCTGGAAGTATTTCATCAAGGGCGAATCCGCTCGGAGAAAGATACACATATTCTCCTTCTCTTGCGCTTATGTTTCCTCCTGGTCCTGCTGCAAGACCTTTTTCAAGAATAAGTTTGCCATATTTGCAAAGTTCATTTCGTATCTGTTCCATGTTTTCCTCCGCTTAACAAAATGTTGGATGGTCGTTATCCTATACTATTTTTATTTTTCCAAATCTTCTTTTCCCAACCCTGATAATTTTTTCATCTGGCTCAAGTTCAAAATTAATATCTGATATGGTTTTTCCATCTAGTTTTACAGCATTTTGAATTAGCATTCTTTTCGCTTCTGATTTTGATTGTACCAGTCCCGATAGGAATAAAATGTCAACAATATTTATTTTTGTTTTATGGCCAATCCTTGATCGTTTTATTTCCAGCACCGGTATTTCTTTTGGAAGATTTTTATCCTTAAAAATCCTGTCAAATTCTGATTGCGCCTTTTGTGCTTTGTTTGCGTCAAAAAATTCTCCAACAATGGTTTTTGCGAGAAGGGCTTTTGCTTCTCTTGGATTTTTCTTTATTCTTTCAACAAATTCTTCCATCTTTAAATCTGTTAGAAGCCGGGCATAATCTATCATCAATTCATCAGGGATTGACATGATTTTGCCAAACATATCATCAGAACTTGTTGTAATGGGAATATGGTTGTCATAGGTTTTGCTCATTTTCATTTTTCCATCTGTTCCAACAAGTATGGGCATGGTGATAACAACCTGTTTTTCCTGTCTAAAAAATTCTTGAAGTGTTCTTCCCGCAAGTAGATTAAATTTTTGTTCTGTGGCCCCAATTTCCACATCTGCATGAAGAACCACAGAATCATATCCCTGAAAAAGGGGATACATGAATTCCTGTAAATAAATGGGTTTTCCTGTTTTGTATCGTGCTGAAAAATCTTCTCTCTCAAGTATCTGGGCTATTGTGAAACAGGATGACACCTTAATAAAATCCTCAACAGACATGTCGTTCAGCCATGTTCCGTTATAGACAAATTCAACCTTATCAATATCAAGGATACGACCAACCTGATTTACATAGGTTTGCAGATTTTCTTTAATCTGGGTTTTTGAAAGAATCGGCCTTGTTTCATTTCTTCCTGTTGGATCTCCAATTCTTGCTGTAAAATCCCCAATAAGAAAAAAAATCTTATGCCCCAGGTTCATAAAATCCCGAAGTTTTCTTATCACAACCATATGTCCCAAATGTAACTGAGGGCTTGTCGGGTCTATTCCATATTTTATTTTTAAAGGGTTGCTTGTTTTAATCGCTGTTCCGAGTTTCTTTTCCAATTCCAATTCTTCAATAATTTCAACGGTATTTTTTTTTATAATTTCCAGTTGTTTTTCAATATCTGTTTTCATATCCGCTCCATTCTCCATTATTGATTTATTTTACATCAAAATTATTTTTCTACGAAAAAACAAATCATTTGCATTTGCAACATCAGTATATTTTTGATAAAATAATGCCCACCTAAAAATCTTAATAAAAAACCCGGTGGGGGGGAAATATGAATAATCCGTGGCAAGAAGCCCAAAAACAATTTGATAATGCGGCAGAAACACTTGGTCTTGAAGACTGGCTTTGTTTGTTGTTGAGAGAACCAGAAAGGGTTGTTATTGTTTCTGTTCCTCTATTTCTTGATGATGGAAGATTTGTGGTTTTTGAGGGATATCGTTCGCAACATAATAGATTTAGAGGCCCGGCAAAAGGAGGGATACGTTATCATGAAAATGTGACCATTGACGAGGTAAAGGCATTGTCAATGTGGATGACATGGAAATGTGCTGTAATGAATATTCCTTTTGGTGGTGGAAAAGGAGGAATAAAATGCAATCCCAAAAACCTATCATCGTCTGAAATTGAACGAATGACCCGCAGATATATCAGCGAGATTGCATGTATTATTGGTCCAGGAAAAGATGTTCCCGCGCCTGATGTGAATACCAATGCTCAAACAATGGCATGGATTATGGACACATATTCTACTCTTAGTGGCGATTATTCTCCGGCTGTTGTTACTGGAAAACCTATAGAAATTGGAGGTTCTGAGGGAAGAAACCAGGCCACCGGCAGGGGTGTATATTTTACAATATTGAACTATTATAAACATACAAAACAATCAATATCTAATAAAAAAATTGTAATTCAGGGATTTGGAAATGCCGGACAACATGCAGCATTGCTTCTTGAAAAGGAAGGGTTTGATATTATCGGAATCAGCGATTCAACCGGTACAATTTATAACCCAAATGGGATTGATATAGAAAAACTGATACACGTGAAAAATAAAACCAAGAGTATTGTAAATTATCAGGATGCCGAAAAACTTTCAAACAATGAGCTTCTTGAAATTAAAACGGATATATTGATTCCTGCGGCTTTGGAATCCACAATAACCATTGAAAATGCCGATAAAATACAGGCAAATCTTATTTGTGAAGCAGCAAATGGGCCCGTTACAACAGATGCAGATAAAATCCTTGAAGATAAAAAAATTATTGTTATACCGGATATCCTTGCAAATGCAGGAGGTGTCACTGTTTCTTATTTTGAATGGGTTCAGAATCTTCAATCCTATTATTGGAGCGAAGAAGAAATCAATAACAAATTGGAGCTTTTAATGGCAAAGGCATTTAGTAATGTGATTCTTACTGCTGAAAAAAAACACACATCCCTTCGGACCGCGGCTTTAATGATTGCCATTAAAAGGGTAGCCCTTGCAGCGAAATTAAGGGGAATATATCCATAAAAATTAAATTTTTAAAATTATTTTTTTTAAATTATCCCGCGCAAATACCCCATTTTAGTTTTATTGCTTTGAAAAAACAAAAACAGACAAAATCATTATTTATGTGATAAACTGAACCATGATAAATTTACAAAAAGGATTGATATGTTCAGATATATTTATGGGCCGGTAGGATCCTGGAGATTAGGCAGTTCTCTTGGGATTGACCTGCTGTCTATGAAGCAAAAAATTTGCAGTTTTGATTGCATATATTGCCAGATTGGAAACACGGAAATTTTTTCCTGTGAGAGAAAAATTTTTGTGTCAGAAAAAGACGTGATAGCCGAACTTGAACAATTACCTGATGTTCAAATTGATTATTATACATTTTCAGGACGGGGAGAACCCACCCTGGCAAAAAATATAAAAGAAATCGCTGAATGGATAAAAAATAAACAACATGGCAGATGCGCTCTTTTAACAAATAGTTCCACAATAACAGATACCTCCTTATGGAATGATCTGTTACCGATGGATTTGATTTCTTTTAAGATTGATGCCGCAACGCAGGAAACATTTGAAAGGGTAAACAAGCCCTGCTGCAATATAAAAATAAAGGATATCATTGAAGGCGTCTCTGAATTTACAAAAATGTATAAAGGATTATTCACGATTCAAATAATGATGGTTGAGGAAAATTTATCAGAGGCTGACAAAATTGCCTGCATATGCAAAGAATTGAAGCCTGATCTGGTTTATCTTAATACGCCCCTGCGCGATAGTTCAGTAAGACCGCTTACAAGAAAAGAATTTTCAGCCATTGCAGGTTTTTTCAATCAAATTCCCCACCTATCTGTTTTTGAAGCGAAAAAAAACCCAGTAAAACCTATCAGTTAAGATGATACGATAAAAAGAAGGGGTAAAAAAATATGATAAAGGACAATATTGAAAAAATAAGGAAAGTCATTCCTGAATATGTCCAGATTGTTGCTGCGACTAAAACGCGTTCGGTGGAGGAAATAAAAGAAGCAATTGATTGCGGTATAACAGATATCGGAGAAAATTATATCCAGGAGGCAGAAAAAAAATTTCATGAGCTTGGAAAAATCATCACCTGGCATTTTATAGGGCATCTTCAAAAAAACAAGATTAAGAAAGCACTTAAAATTTTTGACATTATTGAAACAGTCGATTCCCTTGAAGCAGCAACAGAAATTTCAAAACATGCGCAGGAAAACTTTCCTGTTCTTATTGAAATAAATAGTGCAAAGGAAAATCAAAAATCAGGGGTATATCCTGAAAATGTTCAGAATCTTCTTATAAAGATTTCAACCCTTTCGCATATCAATGTTTTAGGTCTTATGACCATGGGGCCTTTTCTTGACAATCCCACTGAAATCAGACCCTATTTCAGGCTTACAAAACAGATTTTTGACGCCTGTGAGAAATTAGACCTTCCCAATGTTGAAATGAAAATTCTTTCAATGGGAATGAGTAATTCATGGCAGATTGCCATTGAAGAAGGTGCGACCTGTATAAGGCTTGGCACAGCAATATTTGGTCCAAGACGATGAATAATACCGTTGTGAAAATTCTTACCGCCTACCAAGACAAGGCTGTTTTTTATAGACAGATAGGTATCATGCTTGGTTCCGGTATTTCCCTTTCTTCTGCGCTCAGACAGGTGCAGTCTAATTCAAATTTTAAAACAATAATTAATATTCTTGTAACCGGCGTAGAGCAGGGCGAACCTCTTTCAAATGCAATGTCAAAAATTGAAGGGGTATTTACCAGAATGGAGATTGTTTCTGTTTCTGCAGGTGAAAAATCCGGTACCCTGGCTGAAACAGCAGAACGACTTGCAAACTATTTTGAAATCCTCCAAAATGTAAAAAATAAACTTATTGCCGGTATGATATATCCCGCAATACTTCTCCATGCGGCAATTATTATTCCTGCGATTCCTCTGTTGTTTACAAAATCTGTTGCCGCATTTTTAATGAGAATTTTGCCAATGTTTATTCTTATTTATGGAGCGGGATTTGGAATTTTTTTTGTAAAAAAACTGCTTTCAAAACCGGAAATGATTGAAACAAGGGATGCTTTTATATTAAAACTGCCATTGGGATTGGGAAAACTTTTTACAAAAATGGCAGTTATTAAATTTTTGCAATCCTTTACCTGTCTTTATGGAGCAGGAGTACCTGTGATTGAATCAGTTAAAATTGCAGCGGAGTGTTCTGGCAATAAGATAATTGAAACCGAATTGCTTAAAGCGGTGCCACGCATTCATCATGGTAGTAATCTTTCTTCTGCGTTTGCTGGCAATGCTTATATCCCACATATTGTGATTGATATGTTTTCCACCGGCGAATTAAGCGGAAGGCTTGATGAAAGTCTTGAAAAGGCAATATGGCATCTGCAACAGGAGGTAAACCTTGCTGTTGAAGCGATACTTAAACTGGTTCCCGTCGTTGTATATATTATTATTGCTGTGTATGTGGCTTTTATTGTTATTTCCTTCTATGCGGGTTATCTTTCCCAGATAAATTCCCTGATTGAATAAGGAAAATCAAAAAAGATTCGTAAGTTTTTTTTCATACCTTTCTAGACATTTTCCTATTATTTCATCTGGGTTTTTTTTGCTTTCAATAATAAGTTCAAGACATAAAATAAGCAGATCTCCTGTTTCCAGATCTGCGTGACAATTGTTTTTTCCATAAAGATACTTGATTTCTTTAACATGTTTTTCTGCAAGATGCAATAATTTTTTTCTATGATTTTTACCTTTTGGTGAATTGATTTTTTGTGACAACATATGAATTTTTGTTATTTTTTTAATTGTTTTATTGGTGATAAACATTGTGTAATTCGCATGGGCGATGTTTTTAACAATAAACTCAACCCCACATCTTTGAAAAATTTAACCATTGTTCCGGATATTTTATTATGAATTTTTCAAGTACCCTTGCGCTTTTTTCAACAAGTGTCCGAATCTGTTCCTGCTGATTGGGAATATCGGGAATTTCAATTTCCTTATCAAAAACAAGTGTATATTTTCCATATTTTTCTCGTAAAAGAAATCCCGGCAGATATGCTGCACCCCAACGGATTGCAAGTGTTGCAGGACCTCTTGGCAAATAGGTTTGTTTACCCATAAATTTTATAGGAATTCCTTTTTCTGTAAATAATCTGTCGCCAAGAATGGCTATCACGCTGTTTTTTTTAAGCGCTTTTAGGTATTCCTTTGGGTTTGCTCCGGTTAATATTACATTTATTCCTTTTGATCTGCGTCTATTGATAAATATAGACGCGATTTTTCTATTTTTAAAAGGGAGCGCGATTGCTGAAAGATTGTATCCTAACAGGCTTGTTGCAATTCCCGCCAGTTCCCAATTTCCAAGGTGAGCAGTAATGACAATTGCTCCTTTTGATTTTGCAAGCGCCTGGTCCAGATAATGAATATTAACAACCTTGACCTTTTTTTTTAACATTTTTTCGTCCCATTTCGGAATCTGAAAAAATTCAACCATATATATTCCAAAATTCTTATAAACATCCTTGACATAGAGACGAAGTGTTTTTTTATCAAAAGGGATATTTTCCATTTCAAATCTGTATGTTAAAACCTGTCTCAAGTTTTCAGTGATTGTTTTTCTTAAAGCAGGGGTAAAATAATATCGCAATTGAGAGAGGCTGCTTCCAATGAATTGAGCAAGCCAATCACGTAAATGAATTCCCAAAAAACAGAAAAATCTATAAATAAGATATTCCATTGTTATGGTTTGCGCCTGTTTTCAATTGATTTTTTGAGGGTTTCAGGGTCTATGTATTCTATTTCTGCTCCGACAGGTATTCCCGTTGCCAGTTTGCTAACAACGCAATTGTGATTTTTTAACAGTTCTATGAGATATTGACTGGTTGTTTCTCCTTCAGGTGTTGGATTTGTTGCGATAATAATTTCAGAAGGTTTCTCTTTTTCAATACGTTCAATAAGATTTTTAATCGTTAAATTCTCTGCGCTAATTTTTTCCAGCATATCAATTCTTCCGCCAAGAACATGATAGTGGCCGTGAAACCCTGTTTTTTCCATTGCAATAACATCCTTGTACTCTTCAACAACAGCAATGATATTTTCTCTTGTGACATCAGCGCATATTTCACATATATCTTTCTGCGAGATGGAAAAACAAATCTTACAAGGTTTTATGTTTTGTTTTAAGCTTTTAAGGTTATCAGCAAATGAAATTACCTCGCTTTCATCCATTTTAAGTAAATATTCAACAATTCTTTCAGCGCTTTTTGCTCCAATTCCCGGCAGTTTCTTGAACTGCTCAATAATTATTTTGACAAGCGGAGGATATATTTCCATTAGAAGGGAAGGTTGCCAAAATCACCAAGAATGTTTTTTGTTTCTTCTTGGATGGTTTTTTCAATTTCTTTTTGCGCCATTTGCCAGGTTTGAAGAAGCATTTTTTCAAGCTTCACCTTATTTTCAGGAGAAAGAAGTTCAGGAGAGATCTCGATGGAA
>CAZSTE010000003.1:0-17685 GCA_964609735.1 uncultured bacterium | reverse complement strand
TATATCTTCTCTTAATTGAGGTTGTTTGGTAAATATATCTCCGGTATAAAAAGGCAATCTCATATGGAATATATGATCGCAATTAAAGCCAAGATGAGCCCAGAGAAGTTCTTCTTCCCATTCTCTTATCATTCCTTTAAGCGTTTGAACCTCATGGATGTCTTTTTTTCCAGGGTAGGAATTTTCAAAATAATTAATAAAACGGGAAATCTTTTTTTTGACTGCTGATATATCTTCTGTTTTAATCATTGAAATAATATTTCTTAATAATCTTCTTGCAGAGGCTTCGTTTTGAATATCTATACTATTTGCTGCAACGCCGTCAAGATAATGATAAACGTCTCTATTTATAAAAATATTATTTCCAGCGGTAAAATATCCTTCAGCCATCAATTTTTTACACTGATGTGTTTTAAGAAAATCTTCAAGTTTTTCTAATTGCCTGACCACATATGCGTTGGTAACAGAGGTAAATCCGCTTGTAAGTGTTGCAAAATAATGCTTATTGCTTGGATTTCTTACAAGATGAATTATATAAGGCATATAACCCAGCATAATATCGTCATGGTGCGGTGCTGTATGTAAAAATGTTATGTTGCCAATATTTTTTGTGCCTTTTTCTATTCTTTCTATTAAAAATGTTTCAACTGATTGGATTGTTTTTTCAACGTCTATGCCTTTGTTAATAACAACGGCGCCCTTTTTATCGGATAGAAAATCAGAAATTGTCAATAATCTTAATCTTTTATTTAATTTTGTGGCTATGTCTATAATAATCTGGTTGATGTTTTTTTCGGGGATTTTTTTTGTTTCATTTAAACGGATTATTTCTCTTTCTGTAAGTAATTTTGATGCTCCAGAAGTCAAGAAAAAACATGCGCCAGGCAGTTTGCCAAGAACAGTCGCAGGATAAAGAATTGAAGGCTCATTCATAATGGCATTTTTTATTACCGATGCCTTGCTTTCACCTGCAGCAATAATAATAACACAGGAAGTGGGATTAAAACATATGGTCCCAAGTCCTACGGTCATTACAATTTTATCTCGCGAAACCTCTATGCCTCCAAGGTCAGAAGCCGCAGCAGCTGCTGTTTCATAGTTGATTGGAATAAGCCTTGTGGTACTGAAATGGTCCGAACCTTTTATATTAAATCCAATGTGCCCATCAGGGCCTATGCCACCAAGAAAAAATCCGATACCACCCATTTCTCTTATTTTTTGCTCATACTCCATTGCATATTGATCTTTTTCAAGTATTAATTTTTGTTGTAATTGTTCCTGTGTGTTTAATGGATGTCTGTATCGCAACGATAAATCAACCTTTCCATCAGGAAAAACTTCGCCAAGATTTATACCGGGATTTCCTGATGCTGTCCATGTATCCATAAGAAGCGCTTTTTTTTCGTCAAGCCCCAATTTTTTAATATAGAATTTTTTGATATAGCTTATAAAACTATTTTCATGTTCCGGATTCACTGGAAAAAATTCGTCAATTTGAACAAAAATAAATGATGCTATTTCTGGTTTGTTCGCGAGGTCTAAATTATATTGCTCTAAAAGTTTTTTTACTTTTTTGTCTTCCCATTTTTTTAAAATGAGAGAAGTCCAATATATAAAATACTCAGGTGTTTTTCCTGTGGGAAGAGAAATCACACCACCCGGATTTTTTTGACACCATTCAATAAATCTTAAAGCAGTTATTTTGCCCAAGGTGGGAAAATCAGAAACCACAAGAACCCGTAGTTTTTCTTCGGGCGGATAATTTTCTTTATATCCTGATTGTTTTATAGCGAGTGATTCAACAGTAGAAGAATAATCATATTTTCGCATTTATTTTCCTTGAATTTATTATTTTTTCGCCACAAGTTTTTCTGTTTCTTTTAATATCAAAGATGCAAGATGATTTTTGGTACAATAAATTTTTTTTATTCTGCCATCAGAAAAAAGTAAAAATATCTTTGATTTTTTCGATGTTTTACCCAGATTAGAAATTGTATTTGCCACAAGTAAATTTACATTTTTTCCCCTTAATTTTTTCTTTGCGTTTTTAAGGATATTTTCACTTTCAAGGGCAAATCCAATAATAACCTGATTTTTTTTCTTTTTTGCGACAATGCTTTTTAAAATATCAGGATTGGTAATAAGCGCAAGATTCCATTTTTTTTTTCTTTTGATTTTCTGGCTATATGTTTTTTCCGGTTTCCAATCAGAAACAGCAGCGCTCATAACAACAGCATCAACGGATGGAAAATATTTTTCCACATTTGCCTGCATTTCCAAAGCGGATTCCACAGGAATTATCTTGATTCCTTTTATATGAGGAATATTGCACGGTCCGGCGACAACAATAACATTATGACCGTTTTTTTTGGCTTTTTCCGCTATTAAAAATCCAAGTGTTCCACTTGCTGGATTGCTTATAAAACGTATAGGGTCAATATATTCCCTTGTTGGGCCCGCAGTAATAAGAATTTTCATTGTTTGTTTTGTTTGGTTGCAAGATATTCAATCTCTGCCTGAATAAATTTGTCGATTTCTCCATCCATTACTGCTTCAATATTTCCGGTTTCAATTTCAGTTCTATGATCCTTTACCAGTGTATATGGGCAGAACACATAAGATCTTATCTGACTTCCCCATGCAATTTCTTTTTGGGCATCCCATTTTTCTGCTTCTTTCTTTTTTTCTGCATCCATCTGAATTTGATATAAACGACTTTTTAATATTTTCATAGCCATTTCTCTATTTTTGAAATGAGACCGTTCATTTTGGCATTGAACAACGATTCCGGTTGGAATATGTTTTATTCTAACCGCTGTTTCAACCTTGTTTACATTTTGTCCGCCCTTGCCACCGGAACGAAAGGTTTCTATTTCAACATCCTCGTCTTTTATTTCTATCTTTATATCCTTTTCAATCTCAGGTATAACGTTAACTGCGGCAAAACTGGTATGGCGTCTTTTGTTTGAATCAAATGGCGAAATTCTTACAAGACGGTGAACGCCGGTTTCTCCTTTAAGATATCCATAGCTGTAATAACCTGAAAATATAGTGGTTATTTTTCTAAGCCCTGCTTCTTCACCAGGCAAAAAATCAACGACATTAACCTTTATATTTTTTCTGGCAGCCCATTTTGAGTACATTCTGAAAAGCATGCTTACCCAATCACATGCTTCGGTTCCTCCCGCACCGGCATGAAGCGTTAATATGGCATCATTTTTATCCACAGGGTCTGAGAAATAAATTTCCATTTTCAGGTTTTCTATCTGTTTTGTAATCTTGTCAAGAATATTTTCTGCCTCTTTTTCCAATTCTGGATCCTTATTTTCTGCAAGAAGGTCTTCACCCGCAGCAAGATTCTCAAATAATTTTTCTATTGTTTTAATTTTATTTTGTCTTTCTTTCAGCATATTCCATTCGTTCATATTTTTTGTGTCAAGTTTTGGATCCCAATACCCTTTTTTATTTTTTTCTTTTTCAAGTTTAACCAATTGTTTTTCTTGCTGCGGCCACGAAATCCTTTGTTTTATCTGCTCAAACAACTGTTTTAAATTTTCATTTCTCTCTTTTAATGTTTGTTCCATAAGATTTTTCCATTTTTAAATATTGTAGTTGTTGCCAAATTTCTTCAACAAGGTTTTGTATTCCTTCTCCGGTTACAGAAGAAATAAGAAAAAATTTTTTTGTTATTTCTCCTAAATCAGACACATTTTTTTTACTTTCAGGTAAATCAAATTTTGTCCCAACGATAATTTCCGGTTTAAAGCGGATATTTTCATCATATCTTTCAATCTCATTTCTTACGCTGTTATATCTAGTTTTGACGTTGGGTAATGAAAGGTCTATAAGGTGAACAAGTAGTTTTGTTCGTTCGATATGGCGAAGAAATTTTATTCCTAAGCCGACGCCTGTGGATGCGCCTTCAATTAGACCGGGAATATCCACAGCAACAAACTGTCTGGTTTCATCAAGGTCAACAACTCCAAGATTTGGATTAATTGTTGTGAATGGATAATCGGCAATCCTTGGTTTTGCACGAGAAATTTTTGAAAGCAATGTTGATTTGCCTGCGTTTGGATATCCAATAATTCCAACCTCTGCTATTAATTTAAGTTCAAGTTTGATAAGTTTTTCTTCTCCTGGTTCTCCCGGGGTTGAAAGCCGTGGTGTTTGATTTGTTGAACTTTTAAACGATGTATTTCCTCTACCCCCCTTACCGCCTTTTGCGACAAGTGTCATCATTCCTTCCTTATCAAGGTCGGCAAGAATAACCTGCCGTTCGCCTTCTCTGATTTCACTTACCACAGTTCCTATGGGCACATCTAATATAAGGTCCTTTCCCGAAGCGCCTGTTTTATTGTTTCCTTCCCCTGGTTTTCCATTCTCGGCCTTAAAATGTCTATGATAATAAAATTCCCGCAGTGTTTTGGTATTTGCTGATGTCTTAAAATATATGGAACCGCCACTTCCACCATTGCCACCAGAAGGGCCGCCTTTAGGAATAAATTTTTCTCTTCTAAAGGCAATGCAACCACTGCCTCCGTCTCCGGCTTTTACCCAGATTTTAATTTCATCAACAAAATCAATCATTCGGCCTTACCTGCTATTATTTTGAATATAATGCCAACAAGTATTAGAAATGCTACCAGGGATAATACAAAGACAATCGGTGAAAAAATCCTTATGCCGAGTAGAATAAATATGCTTATAAGTGGTAATATAATCAAGGATAGGCTGATTTTGTTGCCGACATTTTCAAGACTTTTTGCGTATTTATCAAGCCGGCGTACTATCTGTTGCTCGCTTTCAACCCTTTCTCGGTTTATCTGCATAATCTCTTCAACATTTTCCGGAATACTTACTAGGATATTTTTATATGATTGAAATAAATTTTTTAAATCGGTGAGCCATAAATATTGAAAAATCTTTTTTCTTAACAAGGGTTGCCAATATGATTTGCTGAGATTAAGCAAACTTTCAGAAGGATTTATCTTTGCGCAGATGGATTCAAGAGCCATTAAATTTTTTGCAAGGAGTCCTATATCAGAATCAAGCTGTATATTCATTTTTCTTGCTATTTTCATCAGGTCATAAAGGATATCTGAAAGATGTATTTTTTTTAATGGCAAAGAACCGTATTTATCAATAATAAAAATCACATCCCTTTCAAAGGTTTCCGGAACCTTGCTGGTAATTCCCAAAAATTTTTTCATATACGGCAGGGCATCAGGTAACTGCGCATTTAAAACACCCGAAAGAATTCCTGCCAGCTGTTTTCTTTTTTCAAAGTTGAGATATCCAACAAGGCCAAAATCAACAAAAGCGATATCTCCATTATTTGTAAGCATTATATTACCGGGATGCAGGTCTCCGTGAAAATACCCGGTTTCAAATATAACCTGAAACAATCCTTTAACCAGACGCTCGGGAATATCGCCGGTTGCGTGAGATGAATCAGAAATTTTAGTTCCTTCAATTCTTTCCATCGTAAGAATCTTTTTTGATGTATACTGCCAGAATACAGATGGGACCTTTATATTGGTTTTCTCATAAAAGGTTTTTAATTTTTCCATCATGCCGGCTTCATATATAAAATCCATTTGCCTTTTTAGGTGTTCACCAACATCTTCAAGAAGATTTAAAATATGCCATTGCTTAATTTCAGGAATATGTTTTGAAATAAGTTTTGATATTTCCGTTAAAACCTCGATATCGCTTGCCACTATTTCTTCTATTTTGGGACGGCGGACCTTAACAATGCACCAGGTGCCGGATTTAAGTTGAGCCAGATGAACCTGGCTTATGGAAGCTGAAAAAATCGGAGCAGGAGAAAAATCTTCAAAAATATCCTCTACGCTTTTGCCGAATTCCTCATATATTGTTACTTTCACATCTTCGAAAGGAAAAGGCGCAACATTATCCTGAAGTTTTGAAAGTTCCTTTAAAAAATTTTCAGGTAAAATATCAGCGCGGGTACTGAAGAATTGTCCGATTTTTATATAGGTTGGACCCAGTTCTTCAATAACCATACGTAATCGTTGTGCCGGAGTAAGATTTGTGTATTTTCCTGTTGGTTCGGTTCTGTGAAACCGAAAAATCTTTAGGGACGACTCTTTAAAAATTCTATCAATAAAATAGCCAAGTCCATGTTTAATAAACACCCGAATTGTTGCGCGAACACGATTTACAAGGCGATATTTTTTTCTGAATCCAAAAATACTCATTGTTCATTATCTTTAAGGTGTTCAATTTCCTTTTTCAGATTTTCTATTTCCTGTTTTGTGGCAAGGCCAAAAATATCCATAATTTTCTCTTTTTTTACACCCTTTATATTATCAACCTTTTCAAAAAGGGTGGAAAAACGTTTTTCAATTTTTTCTTCAAGGTTTTGTTCTTTGGCCTCCTTTTCAAGATTTTTCAGTATCTTTTTTCCCTTCTTTTCTGCAAGAGAAAAAGAAGCAATACCAAGCGCAATCATCTTATAAAGCGGATTTTTTTTCTCCTCCATTTTTCCTCCTTTTTAAATGTCGATTTTTGCCAAAATTGGCTCAAATCTTTTTTATGAAATTTTCTATAAATATTTTTCAACAAAATATAATTATATCAGGGTAACATTTCTACTTTTGTTATTTTCAGGTTTATTTAATATGTTTGTATTTAATTCGGAATTTTCGGTTTGTTTACATTCATCCAGAACATTGCACTGACCATAGTGATTATATCCCCAGACAACCACGGTTCCGTCGTTTTTCAGGACTACTGTATAATAGGTTCTTGTGGAAATTGCGGCTATTTTTCCCCTGGTTTCTGTCTGTAACCCTTCTGTTTTTGGCGATGGTTGAGATGTTTCTAATGTAATTTTATATTCATCTTGAAATGGATAAAAAGCATTTAAACATTCAGAAATATAATCATCTTTACTTATTTCTATTGTAATTGCTTTTGTGTTTTTTATCTTTTCTTCAGATATTTTTAATAGACTAATTCCTTCAATGATTGTTTCGCCTTTTGAGTTTTTGAAGGGAACCCATTTATAAATCTTTGCATTACAGTTTTCTGTTTGTGTTTTGATAATAAGGGTTTTTTCTTGAGAAAATAAAGATAATGAAAAAAAGAAAAAAAGCAATACAGTGAAAATAGTTTTTTTCATTTTATATCCGCCGGTTTAAAAGTTTCACCCTGCCCTTTCCTTTACAAATATTTCCAATCCGACACATCCTAAATCCATGTTTTTTGATACACTGATTAATTCGTGAAACCATATTGGACGAACATGCCAGAATGAGTCCTATTCCCATATTGAAAACATTAAACATTTCTTCTGTTTTTATTTTGCCATTTTCCTGAATAAGTTGAAAAATCTTTGGAATATCCCATGTGCCGAGTTCTATTTCAGCATCCATATCTTTTGGAAGTATTCTTGCAAGATTGCCCGGTATTCCGCCGCCAGTGATATGAGCAGCCGCATGTATGAGTTTTTTTTCTGAAAGTTCCGAAAGAACATTTGAATATATATGTGTAGGTTTTAACAGTTCTTCTCCCAAACAACATCCCAGTATATTATGATAAGATGAAAGAATGGTTTTAATTTTGTTTTTTTTAAGGAATATTTTTCTTACAAGGGAAAAACCATTTGAATGAATGCCATTTGAATATACCCCCAGCAATATGTCATCTTTTTTTACATTTAAACGTCCCAGAATCTCATTTTTTTTTACAATACCAACACAAAATCCTGCAATGTCAAATTCGTCCCTGGAATATAAATCCGGCATCTGTGCTGTTTCTCCTCCTAAAAGAGCGCAATGGGCTATTTCGCAGCCATTTATTAGGCCGTTAATGATTCTTGTTTCTCTTTTCATGTTTATCTTTCCCACTGCAAGATAATCAAGAAAAAACAATGGTTTTGCTCCGCATACAGCAATATCATTACAATTCATAGCAACAAGGTCTATTCCAATAGTGTCATATGTTTCAAGCTCTTTTGCGACAAGAATTTTTGTTCCCACCCCATCACAGCCAGAAACAAAAAACCGGTTTTTAGAGTCGTTTGGAATAGGCATAAGTCCGCCAAAAAAACCAATTCCACCATATATTTTTTTATGGAGACTGGTTTTTTTGATTTGTTGCCTTATCACATCAACAAGTTTTTCTGCCTTTTTATCATTAACACCAGCTGCTTTGTATGAAATCATTTTGGTTTCCTTTAAAAATATTATACATCAAACATTTATAGATATAAAAAAAGGCGGTTGAAAAAACCGCCTTTTTTTATATCAGAAGTTTTTACTTATTTCCATCAACCTCTCGGTAATCGGCATCCACCACCTTTTTATCCTGTTGTTCGGGTTCATCGGATTGCTGCGTTGTTTGCTGGTTTGTGGTCTTTGATTCCTCTGGTGGTTGTTGAGCGGTTTGTTTATAAAGAATCTCGGCAATATGATGAGATGCCTGTTCAAGTTCCTGCATAAGAGACCTTATTTCTGTTTCATTTCGCGCATCTATTGCTTTTCTGAGAGCAACAATCTTACTGTTAATGTTTTCTTTATCTTCAGCAGAAATTTTCTCACCGTGTTCTTTCAATGTTTTTTCGACACTATATGCAAGGCTATCCGCTTGATTGCATAATTCAATAAGTTCTTTTTGTTTTCTGTCCTGTTCAGCAAATTGTTCAGCTTCTTTTACCATTCTGTCAATTTCTTCTTTTGTCAATTTCTTTGAAGCCGATATTCTTATTGACTGTTGTTTTTCTGTTGCAAGGTCTTTTGCTGTAACAGCAAGAATACCGTTTGAATCAATATCAAATGTTACCTCTATTTGAGGAACACCTCTTGGAGCGGGTGGAATTCCATCAAGATGAAATTTTCCCAGGCTAGTATTATGGGCTGCCATTGGTCTTTCTCCCTGTAATACATGAACCTCTACCGATGTTTGATTGTCGGCGGCGGTTGTGAATATCTGGCTTTTCCGTGTGGGAATGGTTGTATTTCTTTCAATAACCTTGGTGAAAACTCCGCCGAGTGTTTCAACTCCCAGCGAAAGAGGGGTAACATCCAGAAGAAGGATGTCCTTATCTTTTAAATCTCCTCCGAGAATTGCGCCCTGTATTGCCGCGCCAATAGCAACACATTCCATAGGATCAATCCCCCGTTCCGGTTTTTTCCCCATAAAATCCTCAATAAATTTTTGTACAATTGGCATTCTTGTTGGTCCACCCACCAGAATGATCTTATCAATCTGGTTTGGACTGAGTTTTGCATCTGCAAGCGCCTGCTCCATTGGCCCCCGACATTTTTCAACCCTGGGACGGACAAGGTCTTCAAGCTGGGTTCTTCGTATTTTCATTGAAAGATGTTGGGGTCCTTGTTCATTGGCAGTAATAAAAGGAAGATTAATCTCTGTTTCAAGGGTTGATGAAAGTTCAATCTTTGCTTTTTCTGCTGCTTCCCTAATTCTTTGCATTGCCATTTTATCCTTACTCAGGTCTATCCCTGTTTGCATCCTGAAATCTTTTACAACAAAATCAATAATATCCTGGTCCATATCTGTTCAGCCGAGCTGTGTGTCTCCGCTGGTTGAAAGAACCTTGAAAACACCTCCCCCCATCATTTCCATAATTGTTACATCAAGTGTTCCTGCTCCAAAATCAAATACCATTATTTTGAGTTCCTGGTTTAGTTTATCAAGCCCATAGGCAAAAGCAGCAGCCGTTGGTTCGTTAATAAGTCTGACAACCTCAAGGCCGGCTATAGTTCCTGCATCTTTTGTTGCCTGTCTCTGGTTGTCATTAAAATAAGCAGGTACTGTTATTACTGCTTTTGTAATAGGATAACCCAAAAAGTTTTCAGCATCCTTTTTTATTTTTTGGAGGATAAACGCTGAGATTTGTTGAGGGGTATAGTCTTTTCCGTCAATTGAATATTTGAAATCTGTCCCCATCTTTCTTTTTGCTCCAAAGATTGTTCTTTCAGGATTCACTGCGGCCTGTCTTCGTGCAGGTTCGCCAACAAGAATCTGACCATCTTTTGTAAATGCGACATAAGAAGGGAATGCTTTTCCTCCAACAATTGTTGTTCCTTCAGCGCTGGGTATTACAGTAACCTTTCCCGCTTCCATTATGGCAGCGGCTGAATTACTTGTTCCTAAATCAACCCCAATTATTTTTTCCATAATTATGCTCCTTTTATTTTATTCTGCTTATTTAGATGAAAACAAAAAGTAAAAAGTTTCAGTAAATAGATATTAAAAAATAGAATAGATTCTTACCTTTCCCAATAGACCCGATGCAATTTTTTTTCTATCAATAGAAAGATATATCGGTGCATAGGTTCCATTAAACACGCCTTTTTGTTGAAGACGCCTGAATCTTGTTTTATCGCCACAGATTTCGTTCGCAGGTGTGTTAAATACCCGAATTTTTAATGAATGCTTTCCCCTGGATAGATTTTTTAAAATAATTCTATACGGCGTGAATATAGCATCGCCCGCTTTTTTATTATCGATAAAACATGTGGCGCAATAATAAACAGTACCAAGTTCAAGGATAGCCGGATTAATATGTTTATCACATATAAATTCAGCATAATAATCCATAAAACCGCTATAACCTTCGTAACCCAGATTGTTCCATAATGGAAACGGTTCTTTTATTGAGACAATTTCACCAGATGGAAGTTTTAATTTCCAGTTTTTTGGTTTAATCCGGTGTTTAAGTCGGGCTGATTCAATTTTTTTTGAAGATCCAGTATCTAAAACAAGAATTTTTGTTTCAGAAGGTTTAAAATTAAGCGGAATGTTATTTCCACCCATTGGTAATAAACATTCCGAATTTTGTTCCATAAGATACACATTGCCTTGATAACGAAGCTTAACCTTGCAGTTAAAAGATTTAGCCGATTCATTTAAAAGCATATAAAATTGATAAGAGTCATAAATTCTTGTAAGAACGCTAATAGAAAGATTCTTTGGTTTAATAGAAAGAGAATATGCCTTGATTTGTTCTTGAAGCAAATC
The DNA here is from genome assembly GCA_964609735.1 of uncultured bacterium. Taxonomy (GTDB): domain Bacteria; phylum Ratteibacteria; class UBA8468; order B48-G9; family DTJG01; genus DTJG01. Next base: position 6,672 of record CAZSTE010000003.1, on the reverse strand, counting down.
AATGATTTCATCTAAACAGGACGAATATCTGATATTGGGTCCAGGCAATCTGAATATTTCAGGCGAGATGATAGCTGTTCCTTGTTCTGCAAGATGTTTGATTAATAGCATTTCTGAATCTGAAGGTTTTGATTTTTCTGGAATAATAAGGCAGTGGTAAATTTCATCGCCTAATACAATTTTTTTATCCCTTATATAATAGGAATTAAAACTTCCTTCCCATACATAATCAAACTCAATTTGATTATAAGCAAGTTTCCTAGCAAGATCTTCAATAATTTTCGCAATTTCATTACCTTCACCCATATAATAATTATTACAGGGAATATACAGACAAACCTTTGGGCCCGAACTTCCCCCGCTTGCGATACAACATATCTGAGAAACCCTTTTAAAAAGTTTTTTTCCATAGTTTTTTATCAATGGATTTGTACAACCCAATTCTGGCGGATGAAAATACCGTGCTTTTTGAGGGTTATAGTTTGAAAGCTTATATAGAAACTTATTTATTCCTCTCACAATTTGATAATCAGAAACAAACCGTATAAAATCCGGATGGACGCTATGGCCCATTACTGCAAGAGATTCACTCAAAGCGAAGGGTAAATCCTTTATACGTTTTACTGATCCGGCAAGACGGGAGGTGTCGTTGAATTTGTCCGGTTCAATCTGTTTGAATACCGCATCAACGCCAGGAATATCAGATTCATCCATAATCTTAAAGAACATCCCGCTTTTGCTTATAATATCACAAAGGGATTCATCGCCTGTATGATGCCCTGTGGAAAAAACCCCATGACTTTTACACCATCTATGGATTTTTCCATAAAAATTTTCTTTGACCATATCTGTCCATACATCTACATAATCAGCTCTTACCTTTTTTGTTTGTTGTTCTTCCATCTGAATAAAATTTGTATCATAGATTTTTTTTTCAACAACAATAGATATCAGATGTTCAAAAATATCATATCCTTTTTTTCGTAGAAATTCCTCGGGGATATTTTCATTCCAAGGTAATAAAGAAGGCAGATGCGGCTCATCATAAAAAAAACCCTTTATTGTTGTTCCAAAAAAATTTTTTAATCGTTTAAAATATCGTTCATGAACAATCCTGATAAACAAATCGGTTGCATCCGGATTTAACATATCAACAGACCAGGTTTGTCTGTCGTCATTGGTGAAAATATCATCCATATCGCAATCCCTGGGATGAAGATATCTGGAATGAGAAACAACAGTGTGTTCCATTGCTGAGATGTATTCCCATCCCACAATAATTATGCGTTGTCTAACCCGTGCGATATGATTTATAAAACTCCTTTGTTTTAGGTCAATGTTAACAATGCGGCCGGCCGCATTGTTAAATTTGTCAATATTAAAATAACCCGCGGCAATGGTATGAGGTAAAATGGGCAAATAGATTCTGTCTCCTTCTTCAAGAACAATATCAAGAAGAATCTTCAATTTTTTCGCCCTAAATCTTTTTTCACGGGTAACCACCCCGCCACCGAATCCGCTTGGAAAACACCAATCGTCCCATAACCAAACGTCTAAATTCAATTTTTTTGCTTCCCTGACAATAAATTCAACAGAGTTTAACCATGCAGAATCCATAAATTTATTTGGCAATGATGCCCAGGGTATAACCATTACTCCGCCATATCCTAATCTATAAAAGGAAAGAAGCTGTAAAGAAAGTTTTTTGTTATCAAGCCTATCATTCAAAGCCCATGCAGCAATGGGGCTGTATTTTTTGGAGATATTTCTGATTTGTTTGAAAATTTTTTTTGTAATCACATGTAATAGATTATAAACAATTGTAAAAACATATATAGTAGGCGGTGAGGGAGTCGAACCCACGACCTCTTCCTTGTAAGGGAAGCGCTCTTGCCATCTGAGCTAACCGCCTTATTTCTTGATTTATTTATTTTACACCCTTAAAAAAACTTGACAAATCTGGTAAATTACTGTATATAAGATTGTATTAAAATTTTTTTTAATCCTAGATAAAAAAGGAGGAGATAAAAATGTTAGAAGAGATAAAAGAAGCAATTATTAGAGGAGATGCAAAAAAAGCCACAGAGCTTGTTTCAAAAGCCCTGGCTGACAATGTAAGTGTTGCAGAAATATTAAATAAAGGTTTAATTGCAGGAATGAATGTGGTTGGCGTTAGATTCAAAAATAATGAATTTTATGTTCCAGAGGTTCTTATTGCCGCGCGGGCAATGAATAAGGCAATGGAAATTCTTCAACCAGAAATCGCCAAGGCTGGTATCAAGGCGCAAGCAAAAGTTGCAATAGGAACAGTCAGGGGCGATCTTCACGATATTGGTAAAAATCTTGTTTCCATGATGTGGAAAGGTGCCGGCTTTGAGGTTATTGACCTTGGAATTGATGTTCCTGAAGAGAAATTTGTGGAGGTAGCAAAAAGTGGTGTTCAACTTATTGGATTGTCCGCTCTTTTAACAACCACAATGCCTGCGATGAAAAATGTTATTGAAAAGCTGAAGGCAGAAGGAATTAGGGATAATATAAAAATCATTATTGGCGGAGCGCCTGTTACCCAGGCATATGCCGATGAGATTGGGGCAGATGGTTATGCTCCGGACGCTGGTTCTGGAGTTGATAAAGTAAAAGAACTGCTGGGCCTTCAGTAAATTACGGATTTATTAAATCGTGCCTTTGGTTTCTATTATTTACTGGATTATTGCCGGATATATATCAGGTAGTCTGGCCTGGGGATATTGGATAGCAAAATATATATATCGCGTTGATTTGCGAACCAAAGGAAGCGGTAATATAGGCGCAACAAATGTATTCCGGGTGTTGGGTCCTGCACCCGGAATTTTTACATTTATTCTCGATGTGTTAAAAGGTGCCCTTCCGGTGATGTTTTTTAACCATACCTATGGCAAAGAAGCAAATCTTTTTTTATTGATAGCAATTGGTTTTGCTTCCATTATTGGAAGTAAATTCTCTATTTTTCTCAAGGGCAAAGGAGGTAAAGCAGTAAACTGTAGTTTGGGGGTTATACTGGCAATTGTTCCCAGGGAAGCATTGATATCGTTGATTATATGGGTTATTATATTTTTAACAACCGGTTATGTTTCTCTGGCTTCAATAAGCGCGGCAGCCTGTTTGCCGTTATTACTTTGGTTTTTAAAAGAAAATATTGTTATTGTAATATTGGGAATCCTGATTTTTCTTGTTATTATATCTGCGCATAGGGAAAACATAAAAAGACTTGTTCATGGTAAGGAAAACAGATTTAAAATATGGAAAAAATAGCAATAATAGGTGCCGGCGGTTGGGGAACAGCGCTCTCAATAATTTTTTCAAAAAAATTTGAAATAATTTTATGGGAAAAATTTCCGGAATATGCAGATATTCTTATAAACACCCGCAAAAATCCAGAATTCTTACCGGGATTTACAATCCCGTCCGATGTTGTTATTACAAGCAATCTTCACGATGCCTGTGTACAGGCATCAATTTTGATTATTGTTGTGCCTTCGCGATATTTTAGAAATGTTATCACACAGGTGAAAATTTTTTATAAAAACCAGGATGTGATAATCGCAACCAAAGGGCTTGAACCGGACACGGGATTGAGAATGTCAGAGATATTATGTTGTGAAATAGACAACAAAAATGTTGCCATTTTTGCAGGGCCAACCATTGCATCAGAGGTTGCCGCAGGCAAACCAGCCGCCGCTGTAATTGCAGCCACAGATATTGATATAGCACGAAAATTTCAAAAAAAATTTTCTTCTACGAATCTGAGATTATATACAAGCACTGATATATGCGGTCTTGAAATCGCAGGAGGATATAAAAATGTTCTTGCCATCGGATCTGGAATAATCGACGAGATTTGCCTTGGTGATAATGCGAAGGCAGCATATCTGACCAGGGGTGTCCACGAAATGAAAAATTTTGGCATGCAATTTGGAGCAAAAGAAAAAACCTTCTGGGGTCTTGCTGGAATTGGGGATTTAATAACAACCTCTAACAGTCCAAATAGCAGGAATCATCGTTTTGGTATGGCTGTTGCTGCTGGAAAGGGGAAAGAATTTCTTTCCGGCACAAAAATGATGGTGGAAGGTATTTCTGCTGTTCAGGCAATTGTGAAAATGTCTGAAAAACATAATGTTGAAATTCCCATTGCCTCCGCCATATACAGAATTGTGTATCAGGATTCAAGTCCAGAAGAAGAGGTTGTAAAACTTATGACAAGAAGGTTAAAAGATGAATAACAGTGAGCATATTCGTTTTTATAAAATAAGCGAGGTTTCTGCTATTACAGGAATAGCCCCACATATCCTGAGATATTGGGAAAAAAATCTTTCTTTTTTGAAGATCCGAAGAGATCCCGCGGGACGAAGATTTTATTCAGAAGCTGATATTGAAAAAATTAAACATATTCAGAAAATGTTGTATGAGGAAGGATATAAAATAAAAGGTGTAAAAACCAGATTTCGTGGTGAATACGCCGAGAAAAAAAAGGAAAAAACTGTGTCTTCGGACCTTCTTAAAAAATTATTACGGATGATAAAGGAGATTGAAAAATGCTTACCATAGGCGTTCTTGCATCCGGCAAGGGAAGTAATCTTGATGCGATTACTCAACAAATACATGCCGGAATGTTAATGGCTAAAATTGGCGTGGTTATCAGCGACAATCCCGACGCATATGCCCTTGATATTGCAAGATCGCAAGGAATTCCAGCGGTTTATATTAATCCAGGCAAATATCGCACGTTTCTTGAGGATTCGCAGGAAAAACAATATATTGAATGTTTAAAAAAACATGCAGTTCAACTTGTATGTCTGGCAGGTTTTATGAGGGTGATAAAAAAGAATTTTTTTAGCACATATCACAATAAAATTATTAATATACACCCTTCCCTGCTTCCTTCTTTCCGCGGTCTTCAAGCATGGAAGCAGGCACTTGAATACGGGGTTAAATTTACCGGTTGTACTGTACATTTTGTTGACGAAAATATTGATACAGGTCCGATTATCCTTCAAGCTGTTGTGCCTGTATTGGATAACGATACCCCTGAAATATTACATCAAAGAATACAGGAAAAGGAACACATTATTTATCCTCTTGCCATAAAAATTATTTCTGAAAATCGGCTAAGGATAAAAGAAAAAAGGGTTATAATTGATGAAGATTAATATCAGGCCGGCTATTATCAAAGATGCTTATCAAATAAAAAATCTTATTAATGGTCATGCTATGAAAGGGAAAATGTTGCCTGTTTCCATTAATCAGATTTTTGAGCATCTTCGGGATTTCTGGGTTATTACAGATTCAAATAATAAGATTATTGGATGCGCTGCCCTGCGGATTATATGGAAAGATTTTGCTGAAATAAGGTCCCTGGCAATTACCAGTTCAAAACAACAGAAGGGATGGGGTGGTATTCTTGTAAAAACCCTTATTGAAGAAGCCAAAAAAATTGGAATAAAAAAAATTTTTGTTTTGACCTATGTTCCTGAATTCTTTGAAAAATTTGGATTTGTCCGCATAGAGAAAACAAAACTTCCCCACAAGATATGGATGGACTGTATCAATTGTCCTAAATTCCCGAAATGTGATGAGATTCCTCTTTTAAAAATAATATGAAAAAAATAAATCTTCTAATAATATTTTTATTACTTTTTACCAGCGTAAATCTTATAGCCGATGTAAACATACAGAATGTTCCTACCTTTGATGATTTTTTGTCAGGTAAAAAAATAGTAATGAAGCGTAACTTTATGAACAATATTTTTGCTGTAGGAACCATAGTGAATTTTTCCGGTTTATCATATGAGGATGTGGCAATTTTTGGTATAAGTATTAGATTTAATGGTGTATCCTATAAGGATGTGTATCTGGCTGGCGATAGCATAGAAATTTCAGGCACGATTAATGGGAATCTCAGGGTTATTGCCAGGCAGGTTAATCTGACCCATTTAAATGTGAAAGGGAACGTTAATATCACTGCTCCGGAGGTTGCTATAGACGATACTGTAAGATGTGAAAAAACAACAAAAATATGGTCAAGTGATATTCAAATGGGCGGTTGGTATAATGAACTTCATATAAAAACAAAAAAAATTCTCTTTTCAAAGGATGTGTTTATTGATAAAAAACTCATTATCCAAAGCAAAGAAAAACCAGCAGTTCCAATAAATGTAGTGGAACACTGCGATTTCACCTATCAGATTCCCATTCAGGGTAAAATGCATTTTATTTTATCTTCCAAAGCACGAAAGTTGTTTTCCTTTTTTGGCCTGTGTTTTCCTTTTTTGCTTATGTTTTTTATGACACCGCGTGTTCTTCAGGAAACCATTGATATTATTGAAAAAAATCCTGTGTGGACATTTCTGACTGGATTGGTGTTGCTTTTACTTACTCCCATCGCACTTATTATTTTAATGCTTACTATTATTGGGGCGCCACTTGGGTTGATTTTTTTTACATTTTATCTTTCGTTTTTATATTTGTGCCGTGGATTTACATCTATTGCGACAGGTAGAATAATATTCAGAAAATTGAAAGAAGGGAAAACCAAAATGATTATTTCACTTTTTGGGGGCATCGGCATTTTTGTCCTGCTTGCAACCATTCCAAAGGTTGGATATGTTTTTCAATTTATATTTATGATTTTTGGTT
>CAZSTE010000002.1:0-22763 GCA_964609735.1 uncultured bacterium | reverse complement strand
ATCTAATGCCCGAAATTTCTGTCACGTCAGATGTGCTTTTAGGATTCCCCGGTGAAACAGAACAGGATTTTTATGAAACATTAATGCTTGTCCAGAAATTAAGGTTCAGTGAATTATATATTTTTAAGTATTCGCCAAGGCCAGGCACAAAAGCATATAGATTAAAAGATGACGTGCCAAAAGAAGAAAAACAGCGCAGACATAAAATAATACTTGACACACAAAAAAAGATAAGCAATGAAATTATGCAATCATTTTCCGGGCAGACTTGTGATGTACTTATTGAAAGAAAAAGTGTAAAAAAAAAGGAGGAGTTTATCGGAAAAAATATACAGGACTTTCCCATAATAGTACAATGTCCGGATGATATCCGAGGACGTATTGTTAAGACGAAAATTTTTGCTTATCGGACCGGCCTTCTCTACGGCTTAAGATATGAAGAATGCCAATGGCAAAAAGGCTGACAATTCCAAGAAAAATTGCAAAGAGAACCTCCTCAAGTGAAACCTTTTCAGAAAGCTGTTGTCCCTGCTCAAGTAGAGTTAGCGAAATTACATGTATGTCAATATCGCCATTGTGCTGTTGACATTGGTTGTGAAATATTCCAATTGCTCTTACATAATCTCCTTTAACATTGTAACGTCCAAGAAACCTGATTTTTTCTTTTTCTTTCATGGGACACCATAGGCCTATCGCAGTTTCAAAATCAAGAAGATTAACCCAAAAACCATCTTTTCCTTCAATAATATCACCCACAAACTCTCCCTCCACCATCACCGTTTTCCCATCAAATAAAGATGGATTCATTACAAGTGCGGCAACATTTATTCTGGTATCCGCAGCCACATATCTTATGCCAGTCAGTAATAAAATCAGAAAAATGATTTTTATTTTTCTCATTTTTTCACCAACTTAATAAGAAATCTTATCAGAATAAAGATCGCAAAAAGTTCAAGCCTTCCTGCCCACATTTCAAGGATATACCATATTTTAAGGAATACCGGCATTGAGGGATTTGTAATACCAATGGATAACCCAACATTTGCCGCTGCAGACACAGACTCAAACAAACCGGGCAAAAACCCATAATCAAAAAATGAAGCGATGGCCGCTCCTGAAAGATACAAAAGGATATAGCACAAGGTAATAATCATTGCGCTTTTTATCATTGCATCATCAATAAAAATTTCTTTCTGATGATGAAAAAACTCTTTTATATATGAACTTTCAGGATATGCAAGCCGACGAACCTCCCTTTTGATGGCTTTATAAAAAATACCTATCCTGAAAACCTTTATACCGCCTGCTGTTGAATTCATGCAACCGCCTATGCCCATGGCAACGATAACACCAAATAAAGCAAGTTCAGGCCATTGGGCAATTTGAGATGGGTAGATATTACTATAACCAACTCCTGTATGGCCGGAAATAAGCTGATAAAATGTCACTCTAAAAAACGAAAAAACATCAGTGAATAGGGCCATTCTACCCGAAAACCCCACAAGAACAACAATATATGTCAAAAAGATGGTAAACATTAATATTTTTACCTCAAAATCCTCTTTTAACTCTCTAAGCCTGCCTGTCCATACGCTATAATGCACACCAAAACTGGTTGCGCCGAGAAGAACTATTATTATTGTAATAAGCTCAAATGCGGGACAATGATAATAGAGAATATTTAATGATTGAGGTGCAAAACCTGCTGTATCCCATCCTGCCATAAATATGCATACGCCATGAAACAAGGCCCTTGAAAAAGATACCCCATGGCATAAAAGGACAACGGCCAGCAATAATGAACCAATAATAAGATAGGTAAAACTTACCATCCAGATAAATCGTGCGGTAGTAATGCTATTTGGCAAAATTTTATCATCCCTGGCTTCGCCAACATAAATACGAAGAGCGTCTCCTCCCTTGAAAAAAAATACAAGGGCAACAAGAATAATCCCCTGACCACCTATAAAACACATAAGATGTCTCCATATATTATGAGCATTTGAAAGATGGTCAAGATCCTGGACAAGTATAAGCCCTGTTGTTGCATAGGCGCTCATAGACTCAAAACAGGCATCAAGATAACATCGATAATGGCCGCTAAGATAAAGGGGAAGGGCAGAAAAAAACATCCCGAACAGCCAGGATAGCGCAACAATAATCATACCCTGTCTCCAGTTTATCTCTGGAAAATATGGGGAAAAATAAAGCAGTATTGAACCAAAAGCAAAACAGGTGATAATGGAAATAAAAAAATCAATTATAGGATTTATTTCGCCGGAGATTAATCCAACAAATATTGGTATAATCTGCACAATTCCAAAAGCGATAAAAATCTTTCCAAGATAATGGCTTATAACACTGAGGTCATCCCTACTAAAATCCGGAATCATCTGGATATCATCTCCATAGAAAAGATTATCAGGCAGATAAGAAAAGCGGAAATTGTAACAATTAAGGGATAAACAAGTTCAATTGATATGCCTACAATGCCCCTGCCAAGAATTTTTATATATTTCAAAAGCCTTTTTTTCATATCAAATTTTACCTATAAGAAAATTGAGAACATCCGCTTCCTCTTCAACCCTTGTAAGTGCAATAATCTCATCTCCCTGGTTGAAAATAAAATCTTTTTCCCTTTCGGGTATAATAAAATGGTTTTTTCTTAGCACAGCGACAATAACGGTATCTGCTGGAAAGATTAAATCCTTGAATTTTTTGTTTACTATTGGCGCATCTTCCGGTAAATCAATGCGTAGAAGCGAAAGCTGCCCCTTTTTAAAAGCGCATAGATTTATTATATCTTCAAGGGAAACCTCCTCTTCTATGATCTTAGCAATCACGGCAGTGCTATCAATAGCAATATCAACGCCGAGTTGAAAAAATATTTTTTCATTTTTGGGATTATTAACCCTCGCTACGGTTCGTTTAACCTTAAAAATATCTTTCGCAATCTGACATATAACAAGGTTATCCTGATCCCTGCCTGTCACAGCAGCAATAACATCAACCTCTTTAATACCAGCCTGAACAAGAATATCCGTTTGGCAACCATCGCCATTGATAATAAGGATATTTTTGTTTTCTGCAATTGCTTCAATAACATTTCTGTTCTTTTCTATCAAGGAAACATAATGGTTTTTTGCAAGCCGTTCAGCAAGAAAATACCCCACATTACCCCCGCCAACAATAATAATCTTCATTGTATCTCCAATATTCTTTTAATTTTTTGTAGATTCTTCATCTTCACAACGCCAATAACAACCTCTCCCTCTTTTAAAACATATCCATCGTCTGGAATTATTAACGCGTCCTTTTTAGTAACAACCACCGCCTTAAATTCACCGGGAACATTTAAATCAGAAATCTTTTTGCCTAATTTGTTTTCATCAACAATAAATTCGAGAAAACTCACCTCTCCACTTTCTACAAGATATGTGGTTGTCCCTTTTTCAATTAACTTATCCCTTATTATGGCCGCAACAAGCCGTTGACCACTGATCACTTCATATCCAAGATTGTGGTAGATTTCATTTTTTTCAGCATCAACAATCCTTATGATACACTTATTGATACCAAACATTTTTTTCGCAATCTGTCCAACAACAATATTAACATTATCGTCATTTGTGACCGCGGCGATGCCATCGCATTTTTCTATGCCGGCCTCTTTTAAAACATCAAGATTTATACAATTTCCAGTAATCGTTATGCCATTAAAAACCGGACCAAGAATATTGAAACTTGCGGGATTGGTATCAATAACAACCACATTATGATCTGCTGAAAGAGCCTTCGCAAGCTGACTGCCAACCTTTCCACATCCTATAACAATAAAATACATATTTTTCCTTTTTGAATTTGTTATAAACCCTTTATTTCTTATTCAACAGGTATAAATTCTGCGGGTTTGATCAGTATCAATTGTTGTCCATATTGTTTCACCGCCAAGTGTGAAAATTTTTATTTCCCCTTTCATTCTTTTGTTTTTTATCAATTGTTCCCAGCCATGGACAATTCCAGAGGAATTACCAAAGCAAAAAGCCACCACAGACGGCCCTGCGCCACTTAAGCAACACCCGGCCGCACCTGTTTTAAGGGCGGATTTATATAATGGTTCAAAATGTGGATACAATTTTTTTCTATAAATCTGATGAAGCCGATCCTGTGTCCCAATCCGTAAAAACTCTTTGTTTTTTTCCAAAAAACCGTATTGAAGAAAACAAGCCCTTGATATATTATAAACAGCGTCGCTTAACGATACCTGCCGGGGAAGGATATTTCTGGCTTTTTTTGTTTCGTACGGTTTTTCTGAAATAAAAAAAACTGCGTTTATATTCTCAGGTATATCTATTTTTTTCCAGACAGGCTGCCCATTATCCTGCCCCACAATAACAAGACCTCCAAACAATGATGCAGCAATATCATCAAGATGCCCCTCAAATTTTTTCCCAATCCTCAAAATTTCCATTGGTTCGATTATTATGTTTGAAACCAACATTCCCGCAATAGCGCCGGCAATAACCTCTGTTCCACTACTTCCCAAACCTTTACCCGGCGGAATATTGTTTTTTATACGGACACGAAAAAAAGGTGGTTTTGCGCCATAAATACTGCATGTTTCTTGAAACACCCTTACACACAGATTTTTATCATCTTTGCCAATCATCGGCTCTGAAGCAGGTAGAAAATCACCACCGCATTTTTCAAAAATAAACTCATTGAATAATTTTACGCTCACACCGATGCAATCAAAACCACTGCCAATATTTCCAATGCATGCCGGAACAGAAATTTTTATTTTGTTTATCATTTTTATAGAAACATATTAATAAACACTAACCCTCGATGCGGATAATTCGTGTAGATTGTCTTATGCAGGGTAATTTATTTATTTCAGAAATTGCTTTTCTGATATTTTTTTCCATCGCTCTGTGGATAAGCATTACAATGGGTACAGCATGTTCGGGATTTTCCTCTTTTTGTATAACAGAAGCAATGCTTATCCTGTTTTTACCCAGTATATTTGCGATGTTTGCAAGCACGCCGTATCTATCAATAGCAGTAAACCGCAGGTAATATCTTGTTTCAAGTTTATCAGGAGATTGAATCCTAACGGATGGATTGATGGTAAATTGTTCAGGTAGATGCGATTTTAAAAATAATTTTCTTCCGATTTCTATAATATCTGCTATCACTGCACTTGAAGCAGCTTTACCGCCGGCTCCCTCTCCATACATTAACATTTTCCCAAACAGATCGCCTTCAAGATACACAGCATTATAAACGCCTTCAACATCAGAAAGCATATGATTTATAGGTATGAGAGCCGGATGCACCCTGAGAGAAATCATATTATCAAATCGTTTTGCTATAGCAAGAAGCTTAATCCTGTATCCAAGATCCCTGGCAAAATTAATATCCTGCGGTTCAATTGATTCGATCCCTTCAATCAAAAAATCATTGTCTGAAATCGCGCACCTGAAAGCATATGTGGAGGCAATGGCAAGTTTTTGGGCACTATCCTTTCCGGAAATATCCAGAACCGGTTCATTTTCAGCATAACCCAAATTCTGGGCGGATTTTAGGGCTTCAGAAAATGTCTGATGCCTTTCAGTCATTGATGAAAGTATGTAGTTTGTTGTTCCATTAAGAATTCCAATAATTGAGTTGATACTATTGGCCGCGAGACTTTCTCTTAATACCTTTATCAAAGGAATTGCTCCTGCAACACTCGCCTCAAATCCAAGATAAGATCCGCTATCGTTCGCCAAGGTTAACAACTCCATAAGTTTTTTTGAAAGCAAAAACTTGTTTGCCGTAACAACGGCTTTTTTCTGCTTTAACGATTCCCTTATAATATCGTAGGATGGTTGAAACTTTCCAATAAGTTCTACAATAATATCAATTTCAGGATCATTAACAATATCGCTGTAATTCTCTGTTCTCATCGCGGAAGACGGCATCCATTCCCTCTTGCTTTTCCAGTCAATATCGCAAACCTTCTTTAGATGAAATTCTATGCCTGTGCGCTCGGTAAAAAACTTGTTTTTTTCATGCAAAACGGCCGCCGTATTGCTGCCCACTGTGCCATAACCGACAATTCCAATAGAAATTTTTTCTTTCATCGTTAGCGATAAAGATTTACAGGTTGGAAACTTTTATTGATATTTAAAATGTATGCCTGCTTTTGATTATATACAATGGAATTTTCACGGTCTATATCCGGTTTCACCATGCCTGATTTTGTAATATTTTTTGCCTTTCGCAGATACGATTTACTCAGGGTATAGTCCATTTCAGGATTATCTCCCTCCAATGCCTTTTTTGAGGCGGATTCTGATAATTCCAGCAGAACAAGATATTCATTCTGAAAACTGTTCCTCCATAATCTTTGCCACCTGGATGCAATCTCTGGATAAACCGGTATTTTTTTCAATTGTTTCCTCACAAAAAGGTAGGCATATATATCATCTATTTTTTCCAATTTTGAAAGCTGGGCGCTTGCAATAACAAGTTGCATTTGTTTCAGTATCTTATCAATCTCGTTCACACCCAGATTATAGGCAAGGGCAATCTTTTTTGCTTTTTCTGCGCAATCGCGAACACGGGCAAAATCTCCGCTTTTCAGCGCTTCTTTCATCTGCATTATCAGTTCCGCAATCTGCATCTGCGCCTGCTCTATTTCCTTTCTTTTTTGTTCTTCTGCAAGTTTCTGTTTTCGTATTTCTTCTTCTTTTTGTTTCTCCTGCAAAAGTTGCTGCTGGTGCGTTAGATATTTTTTGTGACCGATATACGCGCCTGCTCCTAAAAATCCAACAACAATTAAAATAATCAAAATTTTTTTAACTGTTTTTTTCATGATTTTCATTAGGATTATTATACATACAACAAGGGAAAAAGGTCAAATAGATTAAAAAGGATAAAACATTTGGCAATTACCAAATTAATAAGTTACTCTTTATGCAAAATATTGTGAAAATTTTTCAAGGATTCCAGAATCCGGTTATAGGATTTCGACATAATGTCTTTCATCACATAACTCCCGATAATTACCGCATCCGAACATTCTTTCAAACGATAAATCTGGCTTTCAGTTGAAATTCCAAACCCAACGGCAACAGGAATTTTTGATTGTTTTTGCAAAGAAGAAAGGTCTTTATAAATATACCCGGGCAATGCATCTCTTGTTCCTGTTACACCACAAACAGCAATGTAATAAATAAACCCAGAACCATGCCTAAGAATTTTTTTTCTTCTTTTTTCTGATGTCGTTACACTGATGAAAAAAATAAGGTCAATACCATATTTTTCAAGTTCCTTGTGCAGAACTTGTGATTCCTCAAATGGCAAATCAGGCACAATAACCCCGCTCACGTTTGCTACATTGCAATCATCCGCAAATTTCTTCAAGCCGTATTTATAGATTGGATTGTAATAACTCATAAGAAGATAGGGAATATGCAATTTTTGTTTTAATCTGCAACATAAACCCATAATTGCCTTCATATTGGTATGATTTTCCAGAGCTTTTTGAGAAGCCTGCTGAATAACAGGCCCATCCGCGATAGGATCTGAAAAAGGCACACCAATTTCTATCATATCAACGCCTGCATCCTGAAGCTTTTCAGCAAATTTCTCAGTAAAAACAATATCAGGATATCCTGCGGTAATGTAAACAATAAGGCCAACCCTTTTTTGTTCCTTTAAATGTTTAAAACATTCAGATATTTTCATAAAACATGCCCTTCTATCCTTGCAACCTCATTTACATCCTTATCTCCTCTGCCTGAAAGACACAATATAATGACGTGCTCTGGCTTGAATCTGTTTTTATTTTCAATCAAATAGGCAACGGCATGGGCAGACTCAAGCGCGGGAATAATCCCTTCGCTTTCAGTTAAGCTATGAAAAGCGTTGAGCACCTGTTGATCATCAACTGCGTGATACTCCGATCTTTTTATATCCTTGTAATAACTATGTTCAGGGCCGCTTCCGGGATAATCAAGGCCTGCAGAAATAGAATAGGTTGGATGTATCTGGCCATCAGCATCTTGAAGGACATAACTAAAATTGCCATGAAGTACTCCAGGACTTCCCTTACACAGTGTTGCTGAATGATATTCAGTATCAAGACCCTTTCCTGCGGCTTCCACGCCAATAAACTGGACATTTTTATCATTAAAAAATGGATAAAAAAGCCCTATGCTGTTGCTTCCACCCCCAACGCAGGCAATCAAAAAATCAGGAAGTTTCTTCTCTGCTTTTAATATCTGCCTTTTTGCCTCTTTCCCGATAACAGACTGAAAATCCCTTACCATAACAGGAAACGGATGAAATCCAACCACTGTTCCAATAACATAATGGGTATTTGCAAAATTTGCGATCCAATCACGCATTGCTTCATTTATTGCATCCTTAAGCGTGCGACTTCCTGTTTCAACACAGTTAACCTTTGCGCCAAGAAGTTTCATCCTATAAACATTGAGCGCCTGGCGTTGCATATCCACCTGTCCCATATATATCTCGCATTCAAGATTAAGCAATGCCGCCACAGTGGCTGTCGCAACCCCGTGCTGACCGGCGCCTGTTTCGGCAATAACCCGTGTTTTACCCATTTTTTTAGCAAGAAGGATCTGTCCAATGGTGTTATTAATCTTATGCGCGCCGGTAAACGCAAGGTCTTCCCTTTTTAGATAAACCTTGCATCCAATCTGGTTTGAAAAATTTGAAGCAAAATATAGGGCTGTTGGCCTTCCAACATAGTGTTTAAGATAATAGTTAAATTCCTTGCGAAACTGTCGGCTTTTACCAATAGTAAAATAGGCATGTTCAAGCTCTTCAATCACGGCCATCAATGTTTCAGGGGCAAATTTGCCTCCATAAATACCAAACCTGCCTTTTTTATCAGGCAATCTATTCATCCTTTCCCTTTTTTATCTTTGCCATCAATAATCTTATCTTTTCAATATCCTTGATGCCTGGAGAAATCTCCACACCTGAAGCAACATCCACACCAAAGGGTTGTATAATTGAAAGCAGATGTTCTATATTCTCCGGATTGATACCCCCGGCAATAAATACCCTGTCTGAAAACGATTTAACACGATTTAAAATATTCCAATCAAAGGATGTGCCGGTTCCACCCATATCTAACCCGCTCAATGCATCAAAAAGAAAATAATCAGCGTTGAAATCATCCAGATGATCAGGTAGACAATCCCTTATCCTGAATGCCTGAATAATTATATGGTCTGGAAATAATTTTTTTATCCTATTACAAAAAAACGGCGATGAATCTGTATGAAGCTGGATACCTGCAAATATAGTTTGTCCAACAATTTTTTTTATATATTCTTGGTCCTTCTCAACAAAAACAGCAACCGGCTTTGTTTTTTTCAACAAACCAATTATTGTTCTTGCATCATCTGGTTTTATATATCTTTTGCTTGGCTTCCAGAAATTAAAACCTATATAGT
The DNA here is from genome assembly GCA_964609735.1 of uncultured bacterium. Classification (GTDB taxonomy): domain Bacteria; phylum Ratteibacteria; class UBA8468; order B48-G9; family DTJG01; genus DTJG01. The sequence goes on along the minus strand of CAZSTE010000002.1, from coordinate 13,284 downwards.
CCACGCCAAGCATATCACACGCCTGAGCGTCTTGTACTCGTGTAATACCACAGATTTTCACCTTCATTTAATCTTTGGCAATTTCTCAAGGGATTCTCGTATTTTTTCATCAGGATATTCATAATCCTGAAGTTTTCCCTGAAGATAGGCATCATAGGCGGACAGATCAAAATGTCCATGTCCACTAAAGTTAAAAACAATACATTTCTCTTCGCCTGTTTCTGCGCATTTTTTTGCCTCATCAATCACAACCCTGATGGCATGAGAGGTTTCTGGTGCAGGAAGGAATCCTTCTGTGCGTGCAAATAGAACCGCTGCTTCAAAGGCTTTTGTCTGGCTAACAGCCTCTGCCCTGACAATTTTTTTATTAAGAAGCAGGCTTAAAATAGGTGAAAGGCCGTGATATCGAAGACCGCCGGCATGAATTCCAGACGGTATAAAATCATGTCCAAGCGTGAGCATTTTCAAAAGCGGCGTCAACCCGGAACTGTCTCCAAAATCATAGTGGTATGGCCCTTTTGTCATTGTAGGACATGCGGTTGGCTCAACCCCAATAAAATCAACACTGTTTTTGCCATTAATCTTATCGGTTACAAAAGGAAAAATAAAACCACCAAAATTGCTTCCGCCACCAACGCAACCAATAAGAATATCCGGTTTTTCTCCAAGCAAATCAAGTTGTTTTTTTGTTTCTAACCCCACAATGGTTTGATGTAAGAGTACATGGTTTAATACACTTCCAAGGCTATATTTACTATCCTTTCTGCTTGTTGTGTCTTCAATCGCTTCTGAAATCGCTATACCAAGACTTCCAGGATTATCGGGATCCTCTTGAAGTAGTTTTCTACCATAACTGGTTTGCTGACTTGGAGAAGCGTAGATTGTGGCATTCCATGTTTGCATAAGAATTCTTCTGTAAGGTTTCTGGTTATAGCTTACCTTTACCATATAAACAACGCATTCCAGCCCAAACAGGTTGCATGCAAACGCAAGAGCACTGCCCCATTGGCCTGCGCCTGTTTCTGTACACAATCGTTTAATTCCTTCTTTTTTATTGTAGTATGCCTGAGCAACAGCAGTATTCGGTTTATGACTTCCAGCAGGACTTACACTTTCATTTTTAAAATAGATTCTTGCAGGGGTTTTAAGCGCTTTTTCAAGCCGGAGAGCCCTGCATAAAGGGGTTGGACGCCACGTAAGATAAACATCCATGACTTCCTCTGGAATATCAATCCATCTTTCAAGCGACATTTCCTGTTTTAATAACGATTCAGGAAAAATCGCGGCAAGAACAGCCGGCTCAGCAGGTTTTCCGGTTTTTGGATCAAGGGGCGGCGGAATCTGTTCTGGCAAATCAGGCAAAATATTATACCACGCCCTGGGCATTTCTTTTTCACTAAGATTAATCTTTGTTTCTGGCATCGTCTATCTCCTTTAATAATTTTTTCACTGCCAGAGATGGAGATTTTGAACGAAGCAAATATTCTCCTATTAATACTCCGCTGGCACCTTGTTGATAAAGTTTTTTCAACATCTTAGAATTGTTTATTCCGCTTTCGGCTATAATAGGTATTTTAATATTTTTTACCGAGGAAAGCAACCCAAAAAGTCTATTATAATCTATGTTTAGGTTATCAAGATCGCGGCTGTTTATTCCCAAAAGTACCTTTTTTGAATTTGGAAGAATATTGAAAAACCTTTGGAGTTCTCCGCTGTCATGCACCTCTATGAGTATTTCAAGATCCAATGATTGCGCAACATTAAACAGATGTAAAAACTGTTTATCAGAAAGGATGCGAAGAATAAGAAGGATGCAATCAGCGCCAGCATATCGTGCTTCATAAATCTGATATTCGTCAATAACAAAATCCTTGGCGACAACAGGAACATCAACAACATTTTTTACTGCTTTTAAATGATCAATTGAACCAAGAAAAAAATTTTCCTCGGTAAGAACTGAAATCGCTGAGGCACCTCCGCGGACATAAGAAATTGCTATCCTTGAAGGGTTATATCTTTTTCTAAAAATACCGCCGGACGGCGATGCCTTTTTTGTTTCTGCAATAACAACAAAACCCATTCTTTTTATTCTTTCAACGAGAGATCGGTTTTGATAGGTTCTGGCTATATTCTTCATAGAAAAAACAGGATTGAGCGATTTTTTCCTGTTTATTGAATTTTTTTTCTTCTCAACGATTTTGTTCAACATTTGTTTTTTGTTTTTCAAGATAATCAATAAAACCTTCAGCGACAAACCGCATCTCTGGAAATTTTTCTTTTATCTGTTTCCACTGGTTAATAGCCTCATCCATCCTTCCAAGTTTTTCCAGGATATGCGCTCGTGTATTTTCAACATATGCCGGATGCTGATACATTATTGCTTTGTCAATATATTCAATAGCGACATCAAGCATATTCCATTGATAATAAGTCCAGCCAAGTTCCCAGTAAAGCCTGTAGGTGTCTGGGTTATGCGCAAGCCCTTCCTTCAAAAATTCAATACCCCTTGTTTTCCATATTGTCTCTTCGGAATCTGGTTTTGTCGAAGCAATACAGTTAATCAAAAACCACCCACCTGTGGACCATGCCTCTTCATCATGCGGATCAAGCCGGGTAATCAGATAAAAAAATGGAAATATGTTTTCATATTTTCCCGCGTGCCATAACCTATCAATCTGCATATTTATAATATTGATCACAGGATTTAAATGGTTAGTAATGTCTACCAGTTGGATGGCAACCTTTTCTGGTTGGGCATTCAGGTAGCACGGGCATAAAAAAACTGCAAGAACCAACACAACCCTAATCTGCATTTGATCGTTCAATGATATTGTTCAAATGATACTCACATGCGCCACTGGATATAAGATGTTTTGCCTTCTCAATTCCCTCAGGAATATTTTTGCACATCCCGGCAAGAAAAAGAAGAGCCGCTGCATTTAATAAAACAGCGTCCTGTTTTGGCCCGGTTTCCCGGCCCGAAATAATTCTTTTAAGAATCTCTGCATTTTCTTTTGGACTACCCCCTTCGAGTTCTTTTAAGGGTGCCCGTCTAAACCCAAATTGTTCAGGTTCAAGAATAAATCTTGTTTTTTTATCAGAAATTTCCACAACTATTGTTCTGCCTGTAATTGAAATCTCATCAAGGCCATCTTCGCCATAAAAAATCCACGCCTTTTTAACGCCAAAATTTTTTAAAACATCGGGAATTGTATCAAGAAGATTTATACTACCAACCCCAAGAATCTGGATTGTTGCAAAGGCGGGATTTGAAAGTGGACCGAGCAAATTAAAAATTGTTCGGAAGCCCAATTCCTTTCTAATTGCTGCAACAGTTTTCATTGCTGGATGATAGAATGGAGCAAAAAGAAATGTAAAATTAAGCGTTTGCAACATTTTTTCTGCCTTATTCGGAGGAATTTCTATCCTCATTCCCATACTCTCCAAAACATCGGCGCTTCCACTTTTACTGGACACAGCCCTATTACCATGTTTAGCAACCTTTACTCCGCACGCAGAGGCAATAATCGCTGCTGCTGTGGAAATATTAAATGTCCCGGAATTATCCCCCCCTGTGCCACAGGTATCAGTAATAATGCCTTTAACATTTACCCTCAAACATTTTTCTCTTAACACCTCAACAGCCCCTTCTATCACCTCAGAGCTTTCACCATAGGTTGTAAGAGCTGTTAGAAAGCTTGATATCAAAACAGGGGATGCCGAACCCTCCATAATCTCCTTAAACACATTGGCAGATTCACGACGGTTTATCCCCTTTTTAAAAACAAGTTTTTTGATTGCATTTTCAATATTCATCTCTCAATAAAATTTTTAAGTATTTTTTTTCCTTCATAAGTAAGAATTGATTCAGGATGAAATTGCACACCATATATATGAAATTTCTTATGCTTTATTCCCATTATCTCCCCATCATCGCTCCATGCTGTAATTTCAATAACAGGAGGCACAGTTTTTTTGTCAATGACGAGGGAATGATACCGTGTCGCAGAAAAAGGATTCGTCAATCCGACAAAAATATTTTCACCCTTGTGATAGATAAGGGATGTTTTCCCATGCATTAAAACACCAGCGCCAATAATTTTACATCCATACACATATCCAATACATTGATGTCCAAGACAAACCCCAAGAATTGGTTTTTTACCCTCACATTCTCTAATTAAATCTACAGAAATGCCGGCATTTTCCGGTCTTCCTGGCCCTGGAGAAATAACAATAGCATCACATTTTTGTCTGCGGATATTTTTTATTGTAATCTCGTCATTTCTAAAAACCTTAATCCTGCAACCCATCTCTCCAAGATATTGAACCAGATTATAGGTAAAAGAATCATAATTATCAATAACCAGTATTGTTTTCATATAATATTTATTATGTAGGGAAAAAAAGGAAATGGCAAATAATAAAACTGGTTCTTTATGAGCCGGGGGCTGCCTGCGTTTTTTAAATATAATCAATATTTCTTGCCATTTCATATGCCTGCTTCAAAGCAGTTACCTTATTAATTGTTTCAATATACTCCCTTTCTGGCACAGAATCAGCAACAATTCCTGCTCCTGCCTGAATATAGATTTTCCCTTTGGAAATAAACATGGTTCTTATTGCTATGCAAAAATCCATATCTCCATGAAATCCGAAATAGCCAACAGCCCCTGCGTAAGGACCACGCCGTGTTTTTTCAAGTTCTTCAATAATTTCCATCGCTCTAACCTTTGGAGCGCCGCTAACCGTACCCGCGGGAAAACATGCACGAAATAGATCAAACTGGTTTTTCCCTTTAGCGAGCCTGCCAACAATATTTGTTACCAGATGCATTACATGGGAATACCGTTCCACAAACATTAAATCGCCAACCCTGACAGAACCAGCTTTACAAACCCTTCCAAGGTCATTTCTTCCAAGATCAACAAGCATAATGTGTTCGGCAATTTCTTTTACATCTTTTTTCAATTCGTTCGCGAGCTTTTCGTTCTCAATCTCATCCTTTCCTCTTGGCCTTGTTCCCGCTATGGGCCTCAGAAATGCTTCGGCGCCATTGCATCTAACAAGAATTTCCGGAGAAGAACCAATAAGTGATACCTCGGGAAAATCAATATAAAACATATACGGCGAAGGATTCACTGACCGCAGCGTCCTATAAGCAGAAAGTGAATCAATATCAAGAAGCCTTTCCCATCGTTGAGAAAGAACGACCTGAATAATATCACCATCCCTGATATATTTTTTTGCACGCAACACAGAATTTTCAAATTCTTTTTGTGTACAATTTGAAACAAAATCTCTTTTTTCTTGCGGAATGATTCTTTTTTTATGCATGTTATCCGAAAAAGGGTTTTTTATCATTGAAATAATTGATTCAATATTCTCGCAGGAATTTTTATATGCCTGTTTTATTGAAAGACCTTTATCTGTTTTCGCATTGCTAATAACCTGGATTTTCCTTTGAAGATGATCAAAGACCACAAGGTCAAAACACATCTGGAAATGAAGGTCAGGCAACATTAAATCATCAGCAAGTATACAGGGTATCCTTTCGATAAACCTGACATAATCATAAGACACATATCCAACAGCGCCTCCGGCAAAAACAGGTAGTCCTGGAAGTCTGGGCTGCTTATATTGATTAACAAACCCTGAGAGTTTTTTTAATGGGTCTTTATCAAAAAAAACCTTTTTCTTGCCGAAACTGTTTGAAAATTCTATTTTTTTGCCCGAGGATACAAACAATTCTCTGGGCTGGATTCCTATAAAAGAATATCTTCCAAGAATTCCACCCTGTTCAACACTTTCAAGAAGAAAGTTTGTCTTTGAATCCGACGCAATCTTCATAAAAACGCCAACAGGAGTTTCTAAATCAGCAAGCGTTTCTGCCCATACAGGAACAAGGTTATAAGATCTCGCAAGCCTTTCAAATTCTGAAAAATCTGGATGAATTTCCATTTTAGTCTATCGCTAAAATAATGAAGACAAAGATATTTGGATTGTTTGGGGACCAATAAATATCCGGGCCTTTTTCCTTTCCCACTAATAATGATATCAAACCACTTCTTTCCCCTGATGTCAAATTTGAATGTGGTCTGATACAAGAAATATTGTGGATGTATAACAGGCTACGGTGAAGTTTTGACGAATAATGAAAAACCTGTTAAAATAAAATTTATGGCAACATTGAAAGAAGAACTTGACAAATTGTTGGAATTACAAGCTCTGGATATAAAACTGCTTGAAATCAACACCCAGTTAGAACAACTTCCGGAACAAATAAAAGCCCTTGAAAAAGAAGATAATCTTCTAAAAAAAGAGGCTGAGGAATTTGCAAAAGCCGTTACACATCTCAAGGTTGAAAAAAGACAAAAAGATACAGACCTTAAAACAACTGAAGAGCAAATAAAAACCCTCCAGGGCAAGCTTTATGCTGTAAAAACAAATAAAGAATATCAGGCCCTCCAAAAAGAAATTGAAACCTTAAAGCAAAAAACATCCTCTCTTGAGGATGAACTATTGATGTTGATGGAAACAGACGAAGAACTTAAAGAGAAAGAAAGACAACTTCAAACAAAAGCCAACGAGCATAAAAAAAACATGGAAGAAAAACAAAAAGAGCTAGAAAACACATTAAATCAATTAAAGGAAGATAAAATAGCCCTTGAGCAACAACGACAACAATATCTTTCTAATATTGATAACTCAATACTTGAACTTTATACAAGGGTTAAAAAAAATAAAAAAGACGGAATAGCCATTTGCAAAATCACGCAGGATTCAAATGGCAATGTCTGCAACGGTTGTTATGTCTATATTCCCGGCTATCTAATTGAAAAAGTAAAGAGAAAATCTGAAATAGTCCAGTGCGAAAACTGCGGTAGAATTCTAACAGAATGAAATCCATTACCTTGCATTTTGACGGCACAAGCAAACCAAATCCCGGGAAAAGCGCCTGCGCGTTTATCCTTCTTGATGAAAATGGAGATAAGATATCAAGCCAAACACAATATCTCGGAGAAGGAACAAATAATATTGCAGAGTATTTTGGACTTATACTTGGCCTTATTGCTGCATTAAAATATAGACCTGACCGAATATTGATTTATGCCGACAGCAATCTTATTATCCAACAATTAAAGGGAACATACAGGGTTAAGGATACCCAGCTGCAAAAATTGTATCTTATTGCCACAGAAATTTTGAAACTCTTTCCTGCGGTTGATATTAACTACCTGCAGCATGAGAAAAACCCGGCTCATTCCCTTGCAAAATCATCTATTGAAAATGATTTGTTTGATTGATAAACAAAATCCTGGAATAATCGTCTAATTATTGATCTTTGATATTTTGGGAGCAGCCGAGCGACTACCCTGATTATATCAGGGAGGAAAGTCCGGGCTCCAGCAGACATGGTGGCTCCTAACGGGAGCAGACTGCAAGGTCTGGAAAGTGCCACAGAAATCATACCGTTTTGGAAATCCCAAAATAAGGGTGAAATGGCGAGATAAGAGCTCACCGCGTTGGCAGCAATGTCAACGGCAAAGGCAAACCCCACCAGGAGAAAAACCAAGCAGGGCTGGGTGTCTGCCCATAAAGGCCCGGGTAGGTTGCTTGAGTCAGAAAGCGATTTCTGACCCAGATGAATTGTCGCTTTAAAACAGAACCCGGCTTACCAGCTGCTCCCAAAATTTATCCGTGGAAAAACTGAGTTTTTTATTTTTCTGATTTAAGAAGGGACGCATACAATTGCATTGCTATTTCCTGCGGAGAACTGTTCAATGCATCAACCCATTCTGCTTTTTCTCTCTTAAACCAACTTACCTGTTGTCTTGCATAGTTTCTTGTTTTTCTTTTAATAGTTTCCACGGTTTCCTTCCAAGAGATTTTCCCATTTATAAAATCACATAGTTCCATATATCCGATGGGTGCCTTTTCAGCTAAATATTGTTGAAACCCTGTTTGAATTAGTGTCTTTACCTCATTAACCCAGCCGGATTTGAGCATTGTTTCTGTTCGTGTATCAAGCTGATTATAGAGTACATCCCTGGGAAGATTCATTACCCAGTATTTCACAAAAGCCCTTGAAATAAAACCTGCCGGCTTTGCCTGTTTTTGCCACTGACTCATCGGGATCCCTGTCGTTAACCAGATTTCAAGCCCTCTTATAACCCTAAACCTATCATTGGGATGGATCCTTTCTGCAAGAACAGGGTCAACACCTTTTAATGTATTATAGAGTTTGGATGTTTCTTTATTGGAAAGATGCCTGCGAATGTCATTCTGAAAGGATTTTGTTTCATCAGGAAGATCAAAAATACCTTTAAGGATGGCTCTGATATAAAAACCGCTGCCCCCAACGGCAATCGCTGTTTTTCCCCTTGACCATATTTCAGAAACAACCTTTTCAATGTATTGCCGGTAATCAAAAACGGTGAATCGTTCTTTTAAGGAAATAAAACCATAAAGATGATGTGGAACCTGCTTCATCATCATTGCTGTCGGCTTTGCAATTCCAACAGTAATTTCTTTATAGATTTGCCTGGAGTCAATATTGATAATTTCACCGGGAAGTATTTTGCAAAGCTCCACTGCAACCGAAGATTTTCCTGTGCCGGTGGGACCTGCAATAATTAAAAAAGCATTTTCGGGGATATATGTCTTCACAAATTCTTTTCATTCCTTAATTGTTCTCTGCCATATTCAAAACCGGCAAGTACGGCGGGATCGTCGCTTCTCATTGTTCTGCTTTTAAGCCGGTCTTTATGGTAAAAATTTCTTTCTTCCATCATCTTAAGAAATCTTGACTGGAAATCATCAATGTTTGAACCATAGATATGATAAGAATCTGTAATATCCATATATGGTCCGATAAAAATTTTTTTGTCTATTTTTTTTGAAATTTCATCAGCAATATATTTTTGAAGCTCTGTTAAACCAAAAAGATTCATATACGCAGCCCTGTATGCGTCCCGGGAACGCCAATGGGTATTCATTCTCAAAAAGATATTTCCACCCTTATTGCATAATCTACACCAAACCCTTTGAAGACAGGGTGGATCATCTGTCTTGGGATCGTAAGAAGGCAGCCATGTAATAGCCTGAGCCCTTCTTGAACAAAATGTTGCAGAAAGTTTATTTATAATGTATTCAACCTGATTTACCGGCTGTTCGGCAGGATAATTAAAAAGCCGCTGATGATAGGTATATGTCCATTTACCTTCTTCTGGCTTTATCCAGTGGTCATGAACACCAAAAACAACCTCCTGACGATATTTTTCAAGGTCCTCCATGCCGCCTGGAAACCCTAGATGTATTCGTGGCTCCGAAAATGGCTCATTAATAATCATAATCATTGTTGCATCACGACTTTGTGGATCTCCGGGCATATCATATTCTGTTGGAATATTTCCTCCTTTTTCCCATAAAGAGATTACGCTTTTTTCCCAAACCTCCGCAATTGTTCTACCTTCAACAACACAAACATCGGCTTTCATAGTTTCTCCACTCTGTATTTTACCAGATCAAAAATATTTTAATAACGATATCTTTTTCTCCTAAGAGGCAAATCAACAGGGTCATAACAGTTTATAAGATTTTTTTTAACAAGCCATCCTCTTCTTGCCACAGCAACACCAAGTTTCATATTTCCAAGCATATTTATATTGTGGGAATCACTGCCTATTGCGAAGATAACATTCTTTTCTCTGGCTTTCAAAACATTTATATCATTCAGGTCAAGCCTGTCAAAATATGCGTTTATTTCCAGGGCAACGCCTGTTTTCCCCGCATATTCAATAACCCTGTCTATATCAACGTCGTAACCCTCGCGCTTTGATATCAACCTGCCTGTTGGGTGTCCAATGATATCCAGATAGGGATTTTTCATCGCTTTTATCATTCGTTCAGTGACATTTTTGTGAAATCCTTGATGGATGGAGCCAATCACAAAATCAAGTTGGGAAAGAATCTCATCCGGATAATCCAGACTTCCATCTCCAAGGATGTCCACTTCTGCTCCTTTAAGTATCCTTAGTTTTGGAAATTTTTTTGAAACCTCGTCAATTATGTTGTTTCTTTCAGCCAATTTTTCTGCGTCCATTCCACCTGCAAACCGGCTTGTTTGGGAATGGTCCGTAATTCCAATAAATTTGTATCCAAAACTGGTCGCGGCGTTAGCTATTTCCTCAATGGTGTTTGATCCATCGGAAAAATTACTGTGTACATGAAAATCCCCGAGAACATCTTTTTCTTTAATCAAATCTGGCAGAGTCCCTTTTAATGCGGCTTCTATCTCTCCCCTGTCTTCTCTTAATTCCGGTGGTATAACAGGCATATTAAATGTATGATAAACCTCTTCTTCTGTTTTACCGGCAATCTTCTTATCGTCTTTGAAAACCCCATATTCATTAATCTTTAAACCCTTTTCTTTCGCAAGAAGACGAAGCCTGATATTGTGCTGTTTTGAGCCGGTAAAATACTGAAGGGCGGCTCCATACGAATCCGGTTCAACAACACGAAGATCAACCTGCAGGGATTTTTCTTTGACAATGATTGAACCTTTGGTATCGCCTTTTACAAGGACGTTTAGGGTATCCGGATACTCAATAAACCTTTGTATAACATCGCTGCTATGTAAAGAGGCGCAAAGAATGTCAATGTCTCCGATGGTTTCTTTCATTCTTCTCAACGAACCACAGGGCGAAATTTTTTCACACAAAGAACGCATATACTCAACAATTTGAGAAACAAGAGTAATGGCTATGCCGAGAGGAATTCTATGCTGCGTTTTCTTGTCAATATAAAGGTTAAGGCCCTGCCTTATATGTTCTATCCTTTTTTGCCCCATGCCGGGAAGTTCTAATATTTCCTGACTATTTATTACATTTCGTAAATCATCAATTGTCTGAATCTTAAATTTATCATACAGAAGTTTAAGGGTTTTTGGCCCAAGATTTGGAATCTCCAGTAACTCAATCAGTGTCCTTGGCATGTCGTCAAGAATCTCTTTATATTTTGCGATTGAACCGGTTCTGAAATATTCATCTATATGTTCAGAAATATTTTTGCCAATCCCCGGTATCTTTGATAGCTTATTATTACGCCAGAGATGTTCAATATCCTCTGGAAATTCTCTTATGTTTCTTGCCGCCTTTCTGTACGCGTTTATCTTAAAAGCATTTTCTCCTTTAATCTCCAGGGTGTTGGCAATCGCATCAAAAATATCGGCAATCTCTGTATTTTTCATGTTTTGCTTCTACCCACAGGCATAATATACACAGGATCCCCTTTTACTGAAAGAAGTTTGGACACCTTTTCATCGTCAAATGCACCAATCATGCATGTTGCCAATCCGATCGTTTCAACCTGGAGTGAAACATTCTGTCCAATATGCCCGGTATCAATAAAAACATATCTTTCTCCTCTTTTTCCATAAGAATCTGTGGTACGGTTGAAACAGGCAATAAGAATAATAATTGCCGGCGCCATAGATATAAACATTTGTTGATATGCCGCTTCCGCAATAGCATTTCTGATATCAATATTGTGTAGTGTTATAAGCGCGTGCTTTTCGCTGTCATATTGATATAACCCCACAGGCAGATTTTCAATATCTCCTGCGATAAGATATACATCAATAGGATATCGCCCTCCAGCGGACGGCACGGTTTTTTTCCCATAGGCATTTTTTCCATAGCAGGCCCACAAGATTTGAGAAATTTCTTTTAGACCAATCTTCTGAGAGCCAAAAGTCCGTGTGGAATGTCTTCGATAAAGGGCTTCCTCAAGAGAAACGTTGCTTTTTAATGAGGCAGGAACAAGGTAAATAAGATTGTTTTTCATACAATCATTTTATAATGAAACACGCCCTTAACGCAACAGCTCTGAAAGAAGTATCATCTGATCTTCAGGTTCAAGAAAATCAACAATATTTTTTAATCTATCTATTGGTAAAGGAAGATTATTCCCCAGAAGAACCTCATCAGAGATATCGTATATCTCCGGAATCTCGGTAAAAGTCATTTGCCTGTTTTTTCCGACATATAGTCTTGATATAAAAAGCATCAGAACAATCCCTGCAAACCCAACAGCTACTTTTATTCTTTTGATAAAGATTCTTCGGCGACCAAATGTTTGTTCCGCAGCATCTAACATTGTTTTATACTGATTTTCCCAAAATGTTTTATCATGCGGAGGAATCTTAATTTTTTTTGCAGTATCAAAAATAATAGCAATATCTTGACATTCGGCTTTACAATATTCACAGCATTTAAGATGTTGTTCGATTTGCTGTTTTTCGTCTTCGCCCAGGGTTCCTTCCACATAAAAAACAAGTTTTTCTTTTACTCTATTGCAATTCATTTTTCTCCATTTGTTTCATAATAACTTTTATCTTTTCAACTGCCTGAAAAAATGTTGCTTTTGCTGTACCAATTTTTATTTTCATAATTTTTGCAATCTGCTGGTAAGATAATTCCTCATATATCCTCAAAATAAAAACTGTTTTCTGCCTCAATGTTAATCTTTCAAGGGCTATATGAAGATTTTGTTTTCTTTGGTTTTCAATCTCCATACGTTTTATATCATCAGTTGCGGGCGTTTCTGCGCCTGTTTCAGAATCAAAAATATCTTTTTCTGAAACAAACACAATCTTTTTCCTTTTCCTGAAATAATCATAGCATAAATTCATAACAATCCTATACATCCATGTTTGAATATTCGCCTGATTTCTAAAATTTTTCAGGCCATTTAAAATTCGTATAAATGCATCCTGCACAATATCAAGCGCATCCGCATCATTTTTTACCATTCTATATGCCGTGCGATATAATATCGGCATATATGTTTTATAGATATATTCAAATTCTTTTTTATCCATATATTTTGACGCAGAAAAACCTGTTTGTTTTAGTTAATTGCCTTTTTCAATATATATGATATACTACATTAAAAAGGAGGTTGTGTCATGGCTGTAAAAAAAAGAAAACCCTCTGTTCTTAAGAGACAACGGCAGGAACAAAAAAGAAGAACATATAATAAGGCTATTAAATCAAAAATAAAAACCCTCAGTAAACGGGTAAAAAAACTTATTCTTGAAGAAAAGGGTTATGAAACAGCCCTTAAAACAGCCATAAAAGAAATTGATAAGGCCGCTTCAAAAGGGGTTATCCATAAAAATGCTGCTGCCAGGAAAAAAAGCCGTCTGGCAAAAACAGTTCATAAATTAACCACGAATATCAATTAGCCCAAGAAGCATCATTTCCCAGCCGGGTTTATTTG
>CAZSTE010000001.1:0-71595 GCA_964609735.1 uncultured bacterium | reverse complement strand
TGTTAAGAATATCCGGAGGCAATCCGTGTGAACGTATAATAAAAGGTTGTCCATTTATTTGAGAAATATCTTTTACAACCCTTAATCCTTTTGCCTTTAATTCAGACATAACAAGACCATTGTGAACAAGGTCTCCCAATGTTGCAAGGCATCCATATTTATTAAGAACATTTTCTGCTATTTCCACTGCTTTTGTAACACCAAAACAAAAACCAATCGGGCCTGTTGCAATAATTCTTTTTTTCATTTTGAAAGTTCCGCGATCTTTTGCATAACATGATTTGCAATATCCTGATATGGCGTATTTGGTGAATAAAAACATGGCTTACCGACATTGATAATAATCTTTCCGGGTCTTATAAAATATTTGCCAGGAGGAAGGGCTCTAAAAGAACCTTTGATATACACAGGTATTACACAAACCCTTGTGCGATTTACTATTAATCCTATGCCCGGCTTTGCCGGCAGGAGATGTCCTGTCGGTGTTCGTGTTCCTTCTGGAAAGATTAAAAGACTTTTCCCTCTTTTAACCACCTCTATTGCGCAACGTATATCCGAGGTTCCCATCGCAACCTTTGAGATAGGAATCCCGCCCAATCTTGTGATAAGCCATCCCAAAAAACCAGCAAGCTGTTCTTGTTTCGTAAAATAGGCAATGGGCTTATCGCAGAGATATCCAATAAGCGGTGGGTCAAGAAAACTGGAATGATTGGAAGCAATGATAAAATTCCCAGAGCGTGGAATATTTTTTTTGCCCTTTATTTCTAAATGAAAAAGTATGCCAAAAATAAAAAAACCAAGAACCTTGGCAGACATCCATAAGAATCTATTGGATTCCCCATACAGCTTTTTTGATTTATCTTCTAGATTTGTGCCCATTAAAAATCCTTAGACCATTTAACCGAGTAAAACTTATCCGGCTTCCGAGATTATATTTATCCTTCAACGACATCCTCCAGCATTGTTATTGCAAACACCTTATTCTTTGGGATAATAATATTTTTTCTATTAACGACAAGCCCATCTTTTTTTACCCTTATAAGGTATTCATGCTTTGTTATATTAACCTGTGATGTATCAAACGCATCTGCATCTGAAAGGTAATAATATTGATTATCCACATCTACCAGGGTTCCAATATAAATCCAGTTGCCATCCGTATCAAAAACAACCCTTTTTGAAATAAGCCTAAATCTCGGTTCCATTGCCAAAATTCAGTAATATGGTAACAGGCCCATCATTTAATATCTTAACAACCATATGCCTGCCAAAATCCCCTGCAACGATTTTACCAGGATAAAAGCCATGGCAAATGTCAACAAACCTATTAAAAAGATTTTCAGCAACAGCCGGTTCCATTGCGAAAAGAAAATCAGGCCGATTTCCATGATGAGTATCTGCGTAAAGGGTAAACTGTGAAATAATCATCAATTCGCCGGCGATATCCATTATATCTAAATTCATCTTGTTTTTACAATCCGCAAAAATTCTCAATTTCACCAGTTTTCTCACAGCCGGCTCTATTATTGATTCTGTGTCGTTTTTCCCAAAACCCGCGAAAACAACCAGGCCCTTGTTGATAGACCCTTTCAAAACATCATCAACGGAAAAAGAGGCATGAATAACCCTCTGGATTACAAGTTTCATTTTATTATCTGTTTATATACATCATAATTTATTTCCCTTACTTAAACAAATTGTAAAAAATTAAAAATTTGCCGATATCATACAACCGGTTGACAAAATGCCGCAAACATTGTAAATTATATGCGATTAAAATATACATTTTACTAACAATTATATCAAATGACAGATCTACAAAGATTTTACGCCACCATGGAATATAAACCCAGAGACAGGGCAATGTTCTGGTCATGGGGCGCCTGGCCTGAAACACTGGAAAGATGGAAAAAAGAAAATCCCGATCTGGACAGAATTAACCTTAATGGAAACGCCGATAAAAGACAATTCTTCAGCAACTGGTTTTTTCCGAATCCTCCTTTTGAACACAAAATCATTGAAGAAACCGATAGACATATTCTTTATATAAACCACGAAGGTATTTTAATGCGAGAAAAGAAAGATAATCCTTATAGTTCAATGCCGCAGTTTGTGCGATTTCCTGTTGAAACAAGAAAGGATTTTAGAGATTTCTGGAAGGAACGAATGGTTCCAGACCTTGAAAAAAGAATATGCCCTGATTGGAAAACATTTCTTAAAGATGCCCGTTCAAAGCCATATCCTCTGGTTGTTATTTCAGATAGATGGGGTGGTTTTTTCGGACCATTAAGAAATCTAGTTGGTGTGGAAAAACTTTGCACGCTTTTCTACGATGATCCTTCCTTTGTTGAAGAAATGATGGATGCAAATGCTGATTTCATAATTTCAATAATGGACCAGGTCCTTGATGTAATTAACATTGATGCCTTTGGCTTCTGGGAGGATATGGCACATAAAAGCGGACCTTTAATAGCCCCTTCAATGGTCAGAAAATTTATGCTTCCCAGATACAGAAGGGTTGTTGATTTTCTGAACAAAAAAGGTGTACGCTTTATAGGACTTGATAGCGATGGGTATATTGATTCTCTTATTCCCGTGTGGCTGGATGCAGGATTAAATTTTCTTTATCCCTTTGAGGTTCAGGCAGGAATGGACGTGATAGAGGTAAGAAAAAAATACGGGAAGGATTTGAGAATATGGGGTGGGGTTGATAAAAGAGCGCTCGCGCACGGCGAGAAAGCAATTGATGAGGAAATCAATCGGATTTTCCCGTTAATGGAAGAAGGCGGTTATATCGCCCATGCCGACCATGCAGTACCTCCGGATGTTTCCCTGAATAATTTTCTTTATTATCTTCAAAAAATCTCTGAAGCCTGCGAAAAAATAAAGGGGTAGGATATTCCCCTTTTTCCATTCTGGCAAATCTTATCGAAAAAAATGAGGAAACAGAGCAAAAGAAAAACAGGGATTCCAGAGGTGTTTTATAATGAAATAGAGGCTTACGCATATAAAAAAGAGTTGCCACAGGATAAAAGATTGTTTCCGTTTAATAGGCAGAGGTGGAGTAGGAAGAAAGTTAAAAAGGACGCATAAATGAAACCAAAAGTTTGGAAATCTTTTTTCAAAATATCTCTTGTTTTTTCAGCGCTGGGGTTTTTTTTCCAGTAAACCACATCAATGCTCAAACCGGTGAAAAACCAGTGATTGAATGAAAAAAGATATTTGGCCTTAGTGGAAACGGTATAGCATATTCAGTGCAACAAACAACAGATGGCGGGTATATAGGGGCAGGGGTGACTCAGCTTGATGATAATAAATGGAATATATGGTTACTAAAATAAAAGTGGAACCAGTAGAAAAAGGCGATATAAACGAGGATGAAGCAATAGATATTTCAGATGTAATTTTATGTTTGAGACAAGCAGTTGGACTTAATGAAAAGGATTTTTCTTCCGCTGATATGAACTTTGATGGAAAGATAGATATTGCAGATGTAATTTTGGTTTTAAGGAAAGCCATAGGCCTGGATTAAAAATATTTTTCAATATCTTTATATTCAGGAATGCTCATTGGACCCTGTTTTGTGCATTTTAAGGATGCGGCTATTCCTGCAATTTTGCCGCATTCAGCAATCTGGTTTCCCATACAATAACAGGCAATAAACGCTCCCGCATAGGTATCCCCTGCTCCTGTTGGATCAACAACATCCACCCTCAATGGAGGAATTTTTATCATCCCTTGGTTTGAAAATATTTCAGAACCTTTTTCTCCTTTTTTGACAATGATAATTTCTGTTCCGTTATCAAAAAGTTTTTCTACAATGGTGTGCATTGGTCTGTTGCCGAATAAAATAAAAATTTCTTCCTCTGTGGTAAAAAGAATTTTTGCCTGTTTCAGAAAAATATTTATTTTTGCGATATTTTGACTGAATAGCACCATTTCTTTTCTAATATTAGGATCAAAACTAATTGTAGCCCTGTTTTTTATGGCAATTTTCAGTGCCTTCTTGCAGGCAGAAAAACATGATTGGCTTGTAAATAGGGAACTTCCTGTAATATGTAAAACCCTAATTTTTGAAAAATAATTTTTTTTAATATCCTGCGGCTTAATACAACCGGCTGCTCCTATGTGAAATATGAATTCTCTGTTGCCATCGGAAAGATATCGTACAAAAGCAACACCTGTTGCATCTTTAATTTGACGAACGCGACAGGTATCAACCTTATCTTTTTTAAGCCTCCCAACAACAGCCCTTCCAAAATCATCCCTGCCACAAACAGAAACAATACCTGCGCTTACCCTTGCTCTGCTTACACGGCTTACCGCTGAAATAAAGATGCCAGGCGCTCCACTGGGATATGGTCCAAGAAAAATTCCAGGCTCAAGAAATGATACATCTATACCCTTTCTCATTATTTCAACAAGTAATTCTCCCACTGTAATAACCGCCGGGTATTTCATAGCAACCTCTTTTTATGCATTTTTTAGACATTTAGAAATAATGTTTATCTTACACATTTTGTTATATAATATCTTAGTTCATTAAGAAAATAAAAATTTTAGGGTTAGGTTGGATACCTTATAGAAGGAGGATATTAATGAAGAAAAGCGGGATTTTTTCTGCTGTGATGTTTTTGGGTACATTGTTTTTCACATCACTTCTCTGCGCGCAAAATCAAAATTTTATAGATTCTGCGGATTTTGTTTCGGCGTTTGAAACCAACTGGACCAAACAAACCGGAGATTTTGTTGTTGAAAAAGAAACATTACGCAATATGCCTATTATTACCGCGTCAACGCCAACATGCCTGCTGGTCGGCAAAGAAAATTTTAATACCCCCATCGAAATGCGGGCACTTATAAAACTCCGCACAACTGTTAACAATTCAGCCTACGCATATTTTTATCTTGGGAAAAAAGATATCAATGATACTGGTTTGATGCTATTCATTACCACAACAGACAATCCAGGATATCCTGAAAGGGTTTCTTGCTCTGTAAGAAATTCAGGCAAATATCTTTATGATAATAATGAAATTGGAAAGAATATGGATTGGACACCTTCTTTTTCAAATGATTTTACATATCTATTGAAGGCATACCCAAAAATACTTCCAGGATGGCCTGAGGATTACAGAATACAGATAGAAAAGGATATGGCACCCTTGCCCGATCACAATTCAAAATGGATTGAGGTAAGAATGGTTTTAAGAGAAAATTCTGTGTGGTGCTGGGTTGATGACAGATTGATTGCCTATAAAAAAAACGGGGATTTCCCAAAAGAAGGCCTGGTCGCTTTTATGTTAAGCCAGGATGTTCAAATGACAGGTTTTTCTCTCACAACAGCCGAGGAAGAAATACCTGATTTTTATCCGGTCAGAATAGCAGGATACGCGCAGGGTAAAACAATAACGGATAAAACCTTTGTAATCCCGTTTGAATCTGCGGACGCCATCATAAACATTTCAGGAATTCCTTTTATATCTCCCTGCACCAATATTGAAGGATTTGACCATCTTGATATAAGCAAATCTCTTTATAGAGAAGGAACACTTGAGGGATATTTCCCTGTTAATCAGCAGGCGTTTGCAGGTTCTTCAAATAGAGACCCTGCAAGAATTCAATTAAGAATACCGTTTGATAGCTATGATTGCCTTTATGTTCTTGCCGCGGCAGACGGCAGACAGGATTCAAAGCCGATTCTTACGGCAATGTTTTATAGGCCGGGCGCTGGATATGCGCAAAATTTTGAAACAGAGGTGCCCCTTTTCACAAAAACTGCCAGTACATCCACGCAATTCCCTGTACTTCTTTCAAACGGAAAAGAGGCAAACCTTTGGCTGGTAAAAATTCCCCTTGATAAGGGAAAACTATCTTCTTTTTCAGACCTTGATATTTTTGAACTTGAACTAACAAAAAAGGTTGTTCAATTTAGGTCGTATCCTGACCCGATTATATATGGTTGGCATCAGGCAGGACTTCCGTCGTCTGTGCATGTTTATGCTGTAACACTAGGAAAAAGCGGATTTGATTTTTCAATAAATCCTGACAGATTCGGTCATGTATGGACATCCCCGGAAACACCCTCTTATACGGTGAGGATTTCAAGCTGGAAAAATGACATAATCGGAAAACTTAAGCTTTCAGCGGCAAGTTATGATAAACAAGATAACATCGTCATTGAAAAGGATATCCGTGTTGCAAAGCAAGACTCTGAAAACATTAAATTAAGCATCCCAGCAAAACGTTATGGCTGGTATCAGATTATCGCAAGTCTTCAAATAGATGATAATGTATGGAGTGAAACCCGTTCATTTGTGTTACTCGCCCCGGATACAAGAACAGAAAAATGGGATGGCAAATCCACACTTTTTGGATACTGGAGTTATCATGGCGCGCTTTATACTCCAAAAGCAGACCATCACATCCGTTTGATGACAATGGCTGGCGCACGAACAAGCATCGGTTTGCCACAGGGCGCGGAAAACAACGAATACGTGAAAAACCATTGGGCACGAATTCCTGCTGGCGCATGGGATGTAAATCCACAGGAATGGGCAGCGGAACAACCATACAACCAGACGATGTATGATGATTATAAAAAGAAGGTTATTGAAACATACACAAGGGTCCGTAACGCTGTTCCAGAAAATTATAGACCGGATAATGTCTTTTTCTTTCCTGAGCCATCCATCAGCAACAGAATGACAGCCGGAAATTATCCGGAATACTGGGGAGAAGAGCCATATCAACCAACAGATGATGAGATTAAACGAATAAGGATGCATTTTGTAACAGCAAAATGCGCTGCGGAAGCAATCAGAGAAACCTGGCCAGAATTAAAAATTTTGATTCCGTGGGGAGATCCGCTTTTTATTGTTCCACTTCTGCGGGCAGGATTCCCAAAAAAACTGATAGACGGCTCTGGACTTGATATATGCGGATTTGAAAGATTACCCGAACAACAGCTTCATCAGATCAGTGTGCACAGGCTTTATGAGTTACGAAAAGAATACGAAAAGGCAGGAATTCCAGAACCAGACCTACGATATTGTGAAGGTATTTTTGTTCCAACAGAAATAGGTGCATGCTCCTGGAAAGAACAGATGGATATTTACAATAGATGGACGCTCATCAGCATGGCATACGGGGTTAAAAAATTTTATTCTGGATGGTTTGCGTTTGATTGCGGCAATGATTATGGCGCCGAACACTATGGTGGTTGCGGCATATTCAGAAGAATTCCATACTGCGATCCAAAACCGGCATACGCGGCATATGCAACAATGACTGATAAATTGAATAATGCCACATTTGAAAAATGGCTTTCCACAGGTTCCCTTACAAGCTTCTGTCTAAAATTTAAAGGCACAAAAGGAAACATCTATACCTTGTGGACGATAAGGGGCCAAAGACCTGTTTCGCTTACATTCGCGCATGACGGAGAAATACCTGTAACCGATGTTATGAATAATACAACCATTTTCAACACCACTGATAAAAAGATTACCATTATCATTGATTCATCTGTAACCTATATCGCAACAAAAAACGAGATTGTAAATGTTGAAGCCGGAACTCCAACCCATTCTGATTTAAAACCTGCGGAAAATGCAATTCCTGTTGCGGATTTAGGAGATGGCTCGTGGAAATATAGTGAAAACAGAAACATGATTTATGAAACCAATAATTTTGATACATTTAGATATAAAGGACGATTTACTTCCTCAATCCAAACAGATGAAATTTTTGGAAATATTCTTGTTTCAAAACTGGAAAAACAGGAAAAAATTCATCAACTTATGCCGTGGTATGCAATCCTTGAACCAAGTCATCCCGTTATGCTTCCAGGCGCTCCATCAGCAATAGGACTATGGGTAAAGGGGGCAAGCGATTGGGGCAGAGTTGTTTATTGTCTTAGAGATGCCAAGGGTGAACGATGGCTAAGCATCGGAACAAAGGACCAGTGGAATTGCGATGATGTTCATTCCTGGAGTTATTTTAATTTTGATGGATGGAGATATATCACATTTGAACTACCCGGCAATGAAGGCTATGATAACTTCAGAAAATATGGAACAACATGGTGGCGCTATGCGGATGGCGATGGGATTGTTGATCTACCATTGAAACTTGAAAATATTATTGTGGAACAAAGAACACATATTCTTTATGTGAATGATGTCCAACCTGTTTCTTCTGATATTGTATGTTTTGGCAAGATGTATGCTGAATACAAATGTCCTGAAGACGCAATAGAAAAAGCAATCGCATTAAGTAAAATAAAAATGCCAAAACCAAAGGATATACCGGATCTCCCAAATCCAATTGCCCAGATGCAGAAAACCGGTATCTATGAACCAAGCGCAATCATCAAACTCCAACCGCCTTCCTGGGGTGCGGATGGAACAAATGTTTTTGTTTATTTCAAGGAAATGAAACAGGCATCCAGATATTTTATCTGGGTTGGACCATATGCTGATGGAAGAGGCGCAATCAATATGACCCCAAATGGCGCAAAAAGTGGGGAGCATATATATGGATTGCGGCCGGGCATAAAACTTTACTACTGGGTTGTCTGGGCTGATGAAAAAGGACAAATATCCAAACCATCAAAACCTTATAGCGAAATACTTGTTGATATGTTCAAGGAAAAATAAAAATGTTTTCAATCAGATTCCTGGGCGCAAGCAGAAATGTTACAGGATCAAAGCATCTTCTCACATATAATGAGAAAAATTTTCTTATTGACTGCGGAATATATCAAGAAAGACAGCTTCTTTCAAGAAACTGGGAAAAATTTCCTGTGGAACCATCCACTATTAAGGCGATATTTCTTACGCACGCGCATCTTGACCACTGCGGATTTCTCCCATGCCTTGTAAGGGATGGATTTAAGGGCAAAATCTATGCCACAGCGCCAACAATTGAAATAACAAAGATTGTGCTTCTTGATGCAGCCAAGATTTATCAGGAGGACTCAGAAAAGAAAATACAAAGGCACCAGCGCACAGGGATTGTTCCAGAACATCCTGT
This sequence comes from uncultured bacterium, assembly GCA_964609735.1. Taxonomy (GTDB): domain Bacteria; phylum Ratteibacteria; class UBA8468; order B48-G9; family DTJG01; genus DTJG01. The sequence goes on along the minus strand of CAZSTE010000001.1, from coordinate 62,559 downwards.
TGTACCTCTTTTTACAATAGACCAGGCATATGATGTTTTTGACAGGTTTGAAGAAATTCCTTATGATGATTCCTTTCAGATAGAAAAAGGCCTGAATCTCATCTGTCATAATGCAGGGCATATTCTTGGTTCAACAATATTGGAATTTAGGGATATCATTTCCGGCCAAAATCTTGTTTTTACAGGAGACCTTGGAAGACCAAACAGGCATGTTCTGCCGGAACCTGAACGATTCTCACATATTGACCATCTTGTGATGGAATCAACCTATGGCAACCGAATCCATGAAGCGGATTCTTTAGCGTATGAAACCATCGCAGAAACCATCACAGAAACAGCAAATAAAGGTGGCAATATTGTTGTTCCAAGTTTTGCCATAGAAAGAACCCAGGAATTCTTATATTGTCTAAAACATTTACTCGCGCATGATCGAATTCCGCATCTATGGATATTTCTTGATAGCCCTATGGCAATCAGAATTACAGAGGTCTTCAAACAATATATAGATTTTTTAAGCCCGTCCCTGCAGACCCAATATGATAATCCTTTTGAAATGTCGCATCTCAGACCAACAGAAAGCGTTGAAGAATCAAAATCCATTAATCATGTAAAGGGTTCTGTAATCATTATTGCCGGATCTGGAATGTGCACCGGTGGTAGAATAAAACATCATCTTATCACCAATATCAGCAGGCCAGAAAGCACCATTATGTTTATTGGCTATCAAGCAAATGGGACATTGGGCAAAGAAATTATAAGCGGCAAAAAACAGGTAAGAATTCTTGGAGAATATCGAGAAGTAAAAGCAAATGTTATTCAGATTAATGGGTTTTCCTCCCATGCTGACCAGAATGAAATACTCTGGTGGCTTTCGCCAGTGGAAAATACGCCTTCCAACACATTTCTTGTGCATGGCGAGGATGGCGCTCTTGAAACGCTAAAACAGATTCTTTATGAAAAAAAATCCATAAAAGCAGATATTGCGGATTATGGAATGGGTGTGACCCTATAATGAAACTACTTATAACAGGATGTGCTGGATTTATTGGTTGGCAGACGGTAAAGATGGCTTTGAACTCAGGGTATGATGTTATAGGAATTGATGATATCAATGATTATTATGATATAAGGTTAAAACAATGGCGGCTTGATGACCTGAAAAAAATCAGGGGTTTTGAATTCAAGCAGATTGACATTAGAAACAAAAATGAACTTGAAAAGCTTTTTTTTGAAAAAAGCCCTGAGGCAATTATTAATCTTGCAGCGCGGGCAGGCGTGAGGGCAAGCATTGAAAATCCTCATATATATTTTGAAACAAATGTCTGTGGAAATCTTAATCTTTTGGCGCTTGCTGAACGTTTCAAGATAAAAAAATTTATCCTTGCTTCAACCTCCTCCCTGTATGCCGGCCAGGATATGCCATTTTCTGAGAATCTTCCTGTTAACACCCCCATATCACCCTATGCAGCCTCAAAAAAAGCAGCAGAACTTATCTGTTACACATATCATTATCTTTATGGAATGGATATTACAATTTTCAGGTATTTTACCGTTTATGGGCCTGCGGGCAGGCCTGATTTAAGCATCTTTAAGTTTATAAAATTAATAAATGAAGAAAAAGAAATACCTGTTTATGGCGATGGAAATCAAAGCAGAGATTTTACATTTGTTGAAGACATTGCAAGAGGAACACTTCTCGGATTGAAAAATGTCGGATTTGAAATAATCAACCTTGGCGGGAATCATCCCTACACAATAAATGAAACAATATCCCTGATAGAAAAATACCTTGGAAAGAACGCAAAAATTACAAACAAGCCATTGCCACAGTGCGATATGCAGGCAACCTGGGCGGATATTTCAAAGGCAAATAAAATTCTTGGATGGAGGCCTGTTTTTTCTCTTGAAGAAGGGCTTAAAAAAACAATTGATTGGTGTATAAACAATAAAGAACTTATGGACAACATTGTTTTGAAGGACTGATAAAAAGATTGTTTTTACGAGAATATTCCACAATGCAACCAAAAAATATCATAACACCTTATTACAACACTGTTAAACAGTCCAATATGCCCAATATATTGGACATATTAAATGTTTTGATGTATCATCGTTTTTAATTTAATCCTTATTAATCCAAAAATTTACCAAGGAGTTTTTATATGTTAACGATTCGCAGGGAAAGAAATAAAATTACTGTTGAAACAGGGTCAGGTCGGCTCACATGGGATGCAAACAGAGGTGGCGAAATAGTTGATTTTTTCTGTAAGGATGAAATGGAATCACATCCGCTTCTTTCAGATTCTCATACAATCTGCGGTTTGAGATTTATTGTAAACAATAGGATATACAATCTATCGGACGTAAAATCAAAACTTATTGTTGAATCGGCTGATTCTGAAAAAATTGTTATCCAGAATAAGGCAGGTCTTGCAAATGATTCCATAAAAATCACACAAACATACGAGATATTTAGCGAAGGCGCCGTCTTTTGTGAACAGGTTATTGATACAGAAAGAAAAAAGGGTTTTACGATTAATGAAATATCAATGAATGTTTTTCTTGATGTTGAAACCGCCAGGTCGGCGCGATGGGGTTATTTTACAAGAAACCCATGGTATAAAAGGGATTATTCAACAACCCATGTTTTTTATGGACTTGACCTTTATAAACAGATGAACGAAACAATCTCTCAAAAAGAATTATGGCCCCTTGTTTCAATAGACCTTGGCTGGGAAAAAACAAAGTTTTTTAGCAACAAGATTGAATTTGTTCTTGATGAATGGATATCGTTTAATGATGCGCCCCGCGAATATACAATGAGCAGTGCTGGAAAGGAAGGAAACCAATGGGCGCTTCACTGGCATTTATTAAATCAGGCGCAGATAAGATTGAACGAACCGATTAGGTACAGAAACAAATGGGGCATGCTGTTTCTCACATCAAAAACCCAAAGCGGAAAAAATGTTGACCCTGTTTATAGAAATAATGTGCTTGGCTGCAGGGTGGCACATTGTATGTATCCTTATGCAACTATTGGAAAGGAGTGGCCCTGGATTTTGATGCCCATCAAACAGGTCGCATGTCAGGCGCCACAGTTATTTTGCGGGAATCCTGACATAAAAAGGGTTGACGAGGTTGCAAATCTTGGAGCCAATGTAATGATTATCCATCAATTCTGGATGAAAAACCCAGGAACAAATTGTGAACCGCCTGCTGACTATGTTGTTAAGGATCCTAAATGGTTCAGGGCTTTTCTTGACAGATGCCATCAACGTAATATGCGGGTTTTAACATATATCAGGGGATGTGAACAATACCAGATGTACCAAAGCTGGTTTGAGGATTATATGCAAAAAGATTGGGATGGATTTTATCCTGACTGGAATTCTCCTCATGCCATGGGGTTTACAAAAACCAGTTTGCTTCATTGGTCCTCATATGGATATTTTATGTACCTAAAAGCCATGCGTAAAAGAGTAGGTAAATATGGGGTAATCATTGGACATACAGGGTTTCCTTTTGGTTTAAGCCAGAGTTGTCTTGATGTCGCATTATGCGGGGAATTATCCATACGACATGATGAACTTCTTACACAGCCTGAAAGCACAGCATATTTTTCATGCCTGGATTGTTCAGGAGCGCATTTAATTGCGGGAAATCTTAAAGACAGGGCTGAATTTTCCAGCAAAAAAGCAACAGCAATCTGCGCTGCATTGGGAATGACAGGACATCCTGTATTGGAACCCAATATTCCATTTTCAAGGGCATCTTCATATATAAAGCCATTGTGGAATACCATGCTGGAATTGCCTGGAAATATCATAAAACTTCACAACCCCGCCTACTGCCCAACAGATGCAGTGTATTGCAAGGAATATTGGATGTTTCCGGCTTTATGGCAATCAGACAAAGGAAAGGCACTTTTGATTGTTACAAATCTTCACGATACAAAAAAGATAAGCGGCGAAATTGTGATAGACACAAAAAAACTTGATCTCCCAAAAAATGCCGAGATGCATATTCTTAAAATTCCTGAAACATCTTGGAAATCAGCGGAAATAAAAAATAAAACCATACGCATCAGGGATTTACCTTCACATTCCTTTTGCGGAATACTGATTGGGTAACATGTTAGCTGTTTCCATATTCACCACCAAGGAGGAAACATGAAATTTGCATTTATGAGTTTTTCCTGTCCTGAAGCAACGCTTCAAGAAATGGTAGGATATGCAGAAAAATATGGATATGAGGGCGTTGAACCACGGGCTCAGGCACACCATCGCCATGGTATCGAGCTTAGCTGCTCGCAACCCCAGCGAAATGAAATAAAAAACATGTTTTCTGATAGCGGAATAGAGTGCGCGTGTCTTGCCACATCAATATGTTACTGTTCTGCGGATGAGAAGAAAAGAAAAGAAAACACAGATTTGACAAAGGCATTTATTGATCTGGCATGTGATATTGGCACAAAAAGAATAAGGGTTTTTGGCGGAGGCCCTGATGGAGAAATGTCGGTAGAGGATGTAATAAACATTGTTTCTACGTGTCTTGGCGATATTTCTGAATATGCTGAAAAAAATCAGATTTTTGTATGCCTTGAAACACATGATTTTTTTTCAAGAGCCGATATCGCAGCAAAAACTGTAAAAATTGTCAACAATCCATTTATTAAAATCAACTGGGACATTATGCATCCCTATACGCAAAACATGACAATACAACAGGCATTTGACCATCTTAATGGTTTAATAGAACACTGCCATGTGCACGACGGAATATACGATGAAAAAAGAAATGTTACACTTGCACTTATGGGAAAAGGCGAAATTCCATACAATATTGCAATTAACTTGTTAAAAGGCATAAACTATCAGGGTTATCTTTCAGGCGAATACATTGCCGCATGGCCAGCAGATGTTGTACTTCCCCATGATATCAGGGTGTTAAAAGAATATCTAAATCAATAAGATGATGCCTGTTTGTCATATTATTTTTATGGCTGAAATTGCTCATGTTGGTTTATTTCTTTACAGGCCAGCGACTTTCAACAATTGAACAAATACCCCCGCGTGGTGTAAATTCACCTTTTACAGAAATCCAGATAGGCTTTATTGAAGAAACAATGTCTTTCAGAATGCGGTTAACCGCATTTTCATAAAATATTCCAAGATTCCTATAAGAAAAAATATACTCTTTAAGGGACTTTAATTCAATAATTCTTTCTTTTGGTTGATACTGAATCGTTATTTTGCCAAAATCAGGGTTCCCTGATTTAGGACAAACCGAGGTGTATTCAGGTATGACTATTGTGATTGTGTAATTTTTATGAAGATTTGTAAACCACGAAATTTCAGGAAGTTTTTCATCCAGTCCTGCTTTTGCCAAATCCTTATATTGCTTTTGTTTTTCCGGCATAATAACCCTATTTCAAAACAAAATCTGAAACTGGCTAAATTCTCCTGTGGCCGGCTCTTTTTTAATATCCATAGAGGAAATATTTGAACCGAGATAACCGGTTTTTATTTTTTCTGTAAAGGACTCAAGAACATTTGACTCAGCCTCTGCAACAATTTCCACTGCCCCATCAGGTAGATTCTTCACCCAGCCGTATACCCGGCATTTTCTTGCTATATCTGTTGCATACCAGCGAAATCCAACACCTTGAACATTTCCCCTTATCATATAATGCCATCGTTCCATAGGAAAAGGCAAGGCCCCGCCTGCAGGCGGGGCCTTGAATGTGCTTATTAATATTCAGGATATGCCGGTGGAGCCGGAGGCATTTTTTCTTTCTTTTCCGGTTTTTCAGTTATAAGGGTTTCTGTTGTCAATAGCAACGCTGCAACACTTACCGCGTTTTCAAGGGCGGTCCTTGCAACCTTTGTTGGATCAATAATACCGGCCTTGACAAGGTCTTCAAACTGGTCTTTTTCAGCATTAAATCCAAAACTGTCTTTTCCAGAAGATTTTACCTTATCAACAACAACTGCTCCGTCCATCCCTGAATTTTCTGCAATCTGTCTCAACGGCGTTTCCAATGCCTTGTAAACAATCTTACCGCCGGTTTTTTCATCCTCATCAACAAATTCAACCTTGTCTATCTCAGCCTGGCATTTAAGCAACGCCACACCTCCTCCAGGAATAATGCCTTCCTGCACTGCGGCCCTTGTAGCACTTAATGCATCTTCAACACGGGCTTTTCTTTCTTTCATATCTGCTTCAGTTGGGGCTCCAACATTAACAACAGCAACACCGCCAGCGAGTTTTGCGAGCCGTTCCTGAAGTTTTTCCTTATCATAGTCAGAGGTTGATTTTTCAATTTCCTTTTTTATCTGATTTATTCTTCCTTCAATGTCTGATTTCTTACCAGCACCTTCAACAATGGTTGTGTTTTCTTTATCAACAACGATTCTTTTTGCCCTGCCAAGCATGCTGATATCAACATTTTCAAGTTTCATTCCCAGCTCTTCCGCAATAACAGTGCCGCCTGTTAAAATTCCAATATCCTCCAGCATTGCCTTTCTTCTATCTCCGAAGCCTGGCGCTTTAACGGCACAGCATGCAAGGGTTCCCCTGAGTTTATTAACAACAAGCGTGGCCAGGGCTTCACCCTCAACATCTTCCGCTATGATAAGAAGAGGTCTTCCGCTCTGGGCGATTTTTTCAAGGATTGAAAGCAAATCCTTAATTGCTGAAATCTTTTTGTCATGGATAAGGATATATGCATCTTCAAGGACTGCTTCCATTCTTTCAGAATCAGTAACAAAATAAGGGGATAGATAACCGCGGTCAAACTGCATACCTTCAACGACCTTAAGCTCTGTCTCTGTTCCTTTTGCTTCCTCGACAGTAATAACTCCTTCATTCCCAACCTTTTCCATAGCATCTGCGATTATCTTTCCAATCTCAGAATCATTTGCTGCGGCAATCGCTGCAACCTGTTGTATTTCATTCTTATCTTTTATGGGCTGGCTCATCTTCTTCAGCTTGTCAACAACCGCCTTTGCGGCTTTTTCAATTCCATGTCTTAAATGAACAGGATTCGCGCCAGCTGCAACATTTTTAAAACCTTCTCTTGCAATTGAAAGGGCAAGAAGGGTTGCTGTTGTGGTTCCATCGCCGGCAATATCATTGGTTTTGGAAGCAACCTCTCTTAACAATTGCGCGCCAAGGTTCTGATAGGGTTCTTCCAGCTCAACCTCTTTTGCAATTGTTACACCATCATTGATAACCGTTGGCGAACCAAACTTCTTTTCAATAACAGCGCACCTTCCTTTTGGACCGAGTGTGGGTTTTAACGCTTCAGCAACTATTTCCATTCCACGTAGCATTTCTCTTCGGGCTTCTTCACCAAAAATCATCTGCTTGGCCATATTTTCCTCCTGTTGTTATTTTATTACAATACCAAGGATGTCCTCCTCGCGGAGGATCATATAGGTTTCGTTATCAACGGTAATTTCTGTTCCTGCATATTTCCCATACAAAACAATATCATCAACTTTTACTTCCATCTTAATATGTTTTCCTTCTTCATCAAGACGGCCCTTTCCAACAGCGACAATCTTGCCTTCCTGCGGTTTTTCTTTTGCAGTATCCGGCAGGATTATTCCTCCCTTTGTTTTTTCTTCGGGCTCCATTGGTTTTACCACCACTCTGTCGCCCAGCGGCTTTATTTTGAATTCTGCCATGCCATCCTCCTTTTTATGAAAATAGGTAGAAATTCTAAATTGTCAGTTAATTTAGATGAAATTGATTTAAAAAAGTTTCAATCATGTTAATGCGGTTTTTGTATTTATAAAAATATTATACCGCTTATTATAAAATAATGTCAAACAAAATCAATTCCCACCCAAAATGGATGCCAATGGATTTTAGAATAATTTTTGTTATAATTAAATATTATTCAATTTTTATAAAAAGAATGGAGACAATAATGAAAAAGGTTAAGATAGGTATTATAGGGATCGGAGGAATGGGCCAGGCCCATGCAAACGTTATAAAACAGATTGAAGAAGCAGAACTTGTGGCAGTTTGCGATACTGAAGAAACAAGAGCAAAACAGGTGGCTGAACAACACGCGGTTAAATATTTTACAGACCATAGAAAACTTATTGATAGCGGAATAACAGAGGCAGTAATTATCGCCACCCCTCATTATTTTCATCCTGAAATCGCTGTTTATGCAATGGAAAAAGGCCTTCATGTCCTGAGCGAAAAACCAATAGCGGTTACCGTGAAACAGGCAGATGCGATGGTTGAGGCGGCAAAAAAAACAGGCAGGGTATTTGCTGTTATGTATCAAATGAGAAACAGAGGGCTGTTTATTGCCGCAAAACAGATTATTGCGGATGGCAGGCTTGGCGAAATTAAAAGAACACTTCTTTCTAACCCATGGTATCGTTCTCAGGCATATTACGATAGCGGTTTATGGCGGGCGACATGGAAAGGAGAAGGCGGCGGGGTGTTAATCAATCAGGCCCCGCATATGATTGATATCTTTATTATGCTTGCAGGATTGCCAAAGAAATTCCAGGCAAAAGTAAGAACCCGCCTTCATAATATAGAGGTTGAAGACGAGGTAAGTGTTTTCCTTGAATATGAAAATGGCGCCTGGGGGTATTATTACACAAGCACCAATGAGGTTCCCTGCATTTCTTACCTTGAAATTGCTGGAGACAAGGGCAAGATGATTCTTACTGATACTCAATTAAAATTTTTCTCAACATCTATCCCGATAAGTGAATTTACTGTTACAAACAAAAGCATGTGGGCATCTCCCGAGGTAACAGAACAGCAGATAAACATTCCTGAAACAGACGCAAGCCACGGAACAATCATAAAAAATTTCTGCCGGGCTATAACCGATGGAGAATCGCTCATAGCCCCAGGAATTGAAGGGCTAAAATCTGTTGAGTTTATAAACGCCTGCCTGCTTTCGGGATTAAAAAACAAAACAGTTGAAACACCTGTTGATAGGGATGAGTATGATAAATTTATTGGTGAAATGATAGAAAAATCAAGAAACAAAAAAACACTACATCCGCAGATTCAAACCGACCCAAACATAAAAAAATAAATTAAAAAATGGTAATTATTCGCAGTCGAAGATTACCTGGACAATTGTTTTTTGTGTTTTATATTGTCTGATTCAAAGATTGTGACAAGGTTGCCGTTTTTATCAAAACCAAAAGTAAAATTTTCATAGTACCACATCTCAAACATTTCTGTTTCTGACATGTATGTTTCCTCTGGATCGCCAAATATTGTTCTTATCAAATCCTGATTCATCCCAGGCAAAATTTTTCCTTCAACAATCGCCTGCCTCACATCTGGTGGAAATTCATCATGCTCCATGGCAAAATCCATTCGGAATTCCAGATCTTCAAAAAAATTATTATTTGTTGAATAATGCGCGCAGCCGCATAAAAAAAATGTTGTCATGAAAATCCCACACTGCATTATTATTTTGCGCATACATCATCCTTGTGTAAAATATTTATAAATAACCTATAATTATTATACAACCAATCAAAGAAAATATGAAAAATTATGTGTCAGAAGAATATATTAAACAGACAAAATATTGTGATTGCTGGTCGCAACCAATAACGGATTTTTGTAAAAATTACAGATATTTAAGCATGCTCGAGGCCATTGCAGACATATTTAATTTTGTCAGGGACACAATCAAATATAGATTTGATTACCCATGGAGATACGCCTCTGAAACATTGAAGAAAAAAACAGGCAACTGTTTTAATAAAGCAAATCTTCAGATAGCCCTTCTGCGCGGTTGTGGGATTCCTGCGGGATATGGCGTGTATCTTATAAAAAAAGAAATCCTTAAGCCATTGCTTCCGGATGATATTTTTGAAATGGTCAATAACCACACTGTTCATGTTTTTGCAAAGGTGTTCATCAACAATAACTGGCTATCCCTTGACACAACGGTGGATAAAGAAATTTACACAACCTTCTATAAAAATTCCGCAATATGGCAACATACGCCATGGGATAAAAAAACGCCTGTTCAAATGGCACAGGATTGGCTTATTGAAGACCAGGGATTATATTCAAATATTGACCTTTATCTATCGCAGGTAAGATTCTGGACAGACCCTCTTATCCAAAGAGCAAATCTATTTATTGAACAAAAATTATATAAAAAGGTGCGGAATGGAAAATATGATTGATACACTTTCCCATTTTGATGTAAAAAAAAGGCATGAGGCCATTTTTAATGTTGCCGAGCTTATCAAAAACAACAAAATTCAAAAGGGTCAACAATATCCCTATGATAACATGCATATACACTCCTTTCATTCATTCAACTATAAAAACTGGTCCCCTTCAAGAATCACCCTTGAGGCATACAAAATCGGATTGACACATATCGGTATTGTTGATTTTGATACGCTTGAAGCTGTTGAAGAAACACTACTTTCGTCAAAACTTTTTGGGGTGCCGGCCATTGTCGGGATTGAAACCCGGGTTTATGTGCCATCATTGTCCCAGGCCGTAATAAATTCTCCAGGCGAACCAGGCGTATATTATATAAACGGATTTGGATTTAACAGGGTTCCCGATAAAAATTCCGATGCAGGAAAAATATATAAAAAACTTCGCCAGATTGCCGAAGACAGAAACAAGAAGGTGGTTGAAAAACTCAACAATTTTCTTTTTCCTGTTGTGATTGATTACCAAACCGATGTTTATCCGTTAACACCCTCAAATAATCCCACTGAAAGACACATCATAAAAGCGTATATTGAAAAATCTGAAAAAATTCCTGATATATCATCTGATGCCTTTTGGGCTGACATATTGAAGATATCTCCCAATGCGGTTGCAACAATGAAAAAAGAAAACATGGGCGATTTTATGGAAAAGATACGTTCTGTGCTTGTAAAAAACGGAGGCCCGGGCTATGTTAAACCAGAACCAAAAACATTTCCAACAATTGATGAGTTTGTAGATATGGCAATGAAAGGCAGCGGGATTGTGATTGGTAATTGGCTTGATGGCACAAACGAAGGAGAAAAAGACCCTGAACAATTTCTTCAGTTTCTATCTTCAACAGGAATAAACATTGTCAACATTATCCCTGAGAGAAACTGGAATATCAAAGACCCGAAAGAAAAGGCAATAAAGGTAACGAATCTTGATATCTTTCTTTCAACCTGCATCAGAATGAATATCCCTGTAATCTGCGGAACAGAAATGAATAAATATGGCCAGCCATTTGTGGATAATTTCAATAGTCCGGAATTAAACAAATATCTCTGGTGGTTTAAAAAAAGTGTGGAATACATTATTCAACAGACACAATAGCCATATTGTAGATCATTCCTTTTAATATAAACAATACGCCAAACACCGCAAGAAATACCGCGCAGAAAGCAGAAATACGCCGGTAGATGCGCGGCGTTATTTTGTATTTTCCTCTGCCTATTGAAAAAGAAGCAATACTGTACCACAAAAAATCTGCGGAAATATGCCCGATAAAAAAGGCTGCAAATCCAGCAAATCCTCTTGGCGCCGCGAGTGAAAGATAGGTAAGCCCAATTGTTGCCCACCATATAATCCAGTAGGGATTAGCCAAACTTACAAAAATTCCACTTGAAATAAAACCACCACGATTTTTTTGGTGAATCTCCAATTGTCCCACATTAACAAAGGGCTGTATCGTATTAAAAGCCATCCATATAAGAATACCCCCTCCCATAATGCTGAAAAGGTTTATAAAAACAGGCTCTCTTATATATTTTCCAAGACCGGCAACAAGCAAAACAACCAACAATAACTCCAGAATGGAATGCCCTGTGATTAAAAGGGGTCCTGCCTTTGCGCCGTTTGTAAAAGAACTGTTAATGGTTACCGCAAGCAATGGGCCCGGGCTTATCGCTCCTGAAAAAGCCACAATAAAAGATGTAATCGCAATCGCAAAAATACTCATTTTGTCTTATGTTTTATCCTTTATTTTATATTTTATATAATTTTAGACCTTTTATAAAAAGCGCTGGATTTTACAGGAAAATCTTTTTTATTTATCATTTTACAAACCAGACAATTTTTGATTGAATATAAACAGCCATTTTTTAAATTTTTATTTGGAGATATGATGCGTCTTACAAATGGAATCTTGTGCACAGAATTCGGCTTAAAAAAAGGGCTTGATATCGTTATCAATGGAGAATATATTTATATTGAAAAAACAAAACCAGGAAAAGTCAAGGACGCTATCGACCTTAAAGGGAAATATGTTTTCCCCGGTTTTATTGAACTTCATACCCATGGAGCCGGGCTTTTTTCTTTTTATCGTGGTAGATATAATCCTTCAAAAAAACGGTTTGAATCATCCAGTGGGATATATCAGGAAGAACTTAAAAGATGGGCTCATCTGCGCGCTTCAACAGGCGTAACAAAACTATATGGCTCAACAACAGCAATACCCATAAAAAAAATAAAATTTTGTTTAAGACAGCTTGAAAACTTTATAAAATCCAATAAAGATTCGTGGGAGGCTAAATTTTATGAAGGAGCGATGATAGAAGGCACATTTATCAATCCTTTAAATCAGGGAGCGATGAATCCGCGATATGTCTTCCAGCCGGATAAACATATTTTTGATGACATCAATGAAACAGGTCTGGCAAAACTGGTAAATGTCGCCCCTGAATATGGCAAAAAATCATTTAAATTTATTGAATATCTTGTATCCAAAGGCGTTTCAGTCGGCGCCGGCCATACCGCCGCCACATATCAACAATTTGAAACCGCCGTGGCAGCTGGACTTAAATATTTTATCCATTTTCTTAACGGACCCACAGGAAACATATACAAAAATTTTTTTGGCGGGGGCGCTCTGGAAGCAGCGCTTACCCTTGATATCATGCTGGAGGTGATTATTGATGGATATCATGTGGCGCCTTGGTATATAAGAGAAATATTTGCGAGAAAAAATCCTTCTTCAATTATGGCCATAACCGATGCAATTTTTGTAAGCCAATCAAAGGGTATAAAAAACTTTACCTGTGATGGAATAAAAGGCACTGTAGACAAAAACTATGAATATGTTTATGTAACAGACAAGGGACCTTTTACCCTTTTTGGAAGCGTTGCAACCATGGATAAGGTTTTCTCAAATCTCCTTTCGTATCTCGCAAAACCAATGCCAGGAATCTGGCATAAACATCATCCTGCAATTAATTTTGAAAAGGCCCTGTGTATGACAAGCATGTGTTGTTCAACAAATATCGCAAAAATGATAAAGAAAAACCATGGGGAAAATCTTAATACAGGGGAATTAAAAAATGGCAAATACGCCGATATTGTTGTTGGAAATATTGAAGAAAAACAGGGAAGATATAAACTTAAAATAGATTCTGTTTATGTGCGAGGAGAAAAAATACAGTCGGTTTAGTAATATTTTTGTATAAAAAGGGAGAATGAAAAATGAAAATACTTCTTATTTCAGCCAGCCCAAGAAAAAATAAAAGTCAGACATTTGCGCTTGCGGGTGAGATTTTGAAAGGATGCAATAATGCCGATTGTGAAATCATACATCTTTGCGATTGTAACATAAAATTTTGTATACATTGCGAACGATGCCACAGCAGGATAATGGACTGCCCATTGAAAGACGATGTTTCGTTTATAATGAACAGGATGCTTGAGGCAGATGGCTTAATACTTGCCAGTCCTAATTATATCAATTGTGTTACCGCGTCCATGAAGGCGCTTTTTGACCGTTCAACCCATTTTCTACATTGTAAAAGATTGTTGGGCAAATACGCAGTTGGCGTTGTCTCTTCTGGAAGCGGATACGATAAACCTGTTATTGATTACATTAAACATTATGCTTTTAGTTGCGGTTCACAGTTTGTTGGCGGTGTATTCTCCAGGGTGCCGCTGGCGGACGAGAAAAAGAAAATCGCAGTCCTTTTGGGGAAAAAACTTCAAGAAGCAATCCAGAAGAAAAAAATTTTCAAAGGACAGATGAGGATTATAGAACAAAGCAAACAACATTTCAAACATATTGTAATGGCGAGAAAGAAAGATTGGCAGGAAGAATATCGCTATTGGAAACAACAAAACTGGTTATAATATTTTGCGCTGTAATTACCTATTGTTAGATTGTTGAATGGATATGGACAATATCTCCATCCTTTGCCAATCCTGTTTTTCCTTCGCTTCGTAAAAGTCCTTTTTCTCTACAGACAGATAAAGAACCTGCAGAAATAAAATCTTCGTAGCTTACAACATCCGCCCTCACAAAACCTTTTGCTATATCCGTATGAATGGCTGCAGCCGCATCAAGCAGTGTGGCTCCTTCTGGCAAAAGCCACGCCTTTGTTTCTTTTCTACCGACGGTATAAAATCTTAAAAGGCCGGCTGCCTTTAAAAACTGGCTCCAGAACTCTTCAACAGCTTCTGTTGAATGGTTTTCCACATCTATCTGGCATAATTCCAAATTATAATTTTTACACTTTTCTTCAATCTGTTTTTTCATCCTGGCGCCGTTGGCAATGACAAAAATTCTTTTTATTGTTATCATCCCGAGTGAGGCAAGAAACACCCTTTCTTTTTCATCAAGATTCATGGAGAAAAGAAATCGTTCCTGTTCAAGAAATGTCTTATACTTGCGCAAAAGCTCTTCCTGCTCATTTTTATTTCTTTTGCCCTGTAAAATTTCTTGTTGTCTCTTTTCCATAATATTTTTCAATCGTTCATCATCCCGAAAAATCATCTCCAGATAAAGGGAATCAAGTTCATCACAGGGATTTTTTTGTTCTGAAAAGGCACCAATAACAAAAGCAATAACATCTGATTGCAGAGCAATTTCAATAATCTTTTCATCAAACCCCACAGATTCAGGACTCCCTTTTATATCAATAAAATTTATCTCTGACTCTGTAATTTTTTGCGCTTCTGCCATTTCTGCAAGAACCTTAAGACGGCTGTCTGATATTTTAACCGTAACAACAGACGGTTTTAATGGATCAAAACTTTCATGCCTTTTTCCTGAAAGAAAAGCCACAAGACTTGTCTTTCCGCTGCCGCTATATCCAAGTAAACCCACGTTCATTATTTTCCCTGTTAGGATGAACACGCCTCGCTGATTGCTTCTTCAATCACAGAACAACCTTCAATAATGGCATCCTTTTTAATGATAAGAGGTGGCGCAATCTTCACTGAAGCCCCGCCAAAACCAACAGGAGCAAATAACAACAACCCCTTTTCTACACATCGTCTTACTATATCAAATGCAAGGTCTCCATCCGGCTCTATAGTGCCAGGCCTAACAATGCTAAGAGCCCAAACAAGCCCTTTCCCGCAAAGAAATCCAACCACCGGGAATTTATCCTTTATTCTGCCAAGTTCCTTTTCAAAAACCCTTCCCATTTTTTCCGCATTGGCCATTAAGTTTTTCTCTGTAATAAAATTGATACTATTCAAAGCAGCAACAGAACAAATGGGATTGCCTGTATGGGTGCTTGTCATGGTTCCGGCTTCATATAAATCCATAATATCTGTTCTTCCAACAACCGCTGAAAGCGGCAATCCGCTTGAAATACCCTTTCCAAGTGTAAAGATATCCGGCAATATTTCATAATTCTGGAATCCCCACAGTTTTCCTGTTCTTCCAAAACCCGCCTGTATCTCGTCAAAAACCAGAAGTGCCTTGTGTTCATTACAAAACTGCCTTAATTTTTTTGCATATTCAACAGGCATAAATGCGGCATTACCACCCTGAAATGTTTCAGATATCACACCGCAGATATTATCAAAATTTACACCTTTTTCTTTTAGGGTATTAATAAACACATCAAAACCTTTATCCTGTAACCTCGGGTCGCCAGGGAAAGGAACCTGGATCATGTCAGGATCAATGTTTCCTATCCACTCCTTAAGTGCCGGGGTTCCGCCTATCATCTGAGCGCCGAGTGTTCGTCCATGAAATGCGTTTTCAAAAGAAATAATGATTTTTTTCGCAGGGTTTATGAGTTTTCCCGCTGTTCGGCACAGTTTTATTGCGCATTCAACGGCTTCTGATCCTGTGGTGAGAAGAAATACCTTTTTAAGCGGTTCTGGAGAAATTTGGCCTATTTTTTCAACAAGATTGGCCCTTATTTCGCTTGGAAAACAGTAATTATGCAGCAATGGCCTTGATGCCATTTCTTTTATTGCCCTGCATATTCTTGGATTTCCATGTCCTGCGTTTGCCACAAGAACCCCGGAAGAAAAATCAAGCCATATATTTCCATATGCATCAAAAACGTTTATTCCTTTTGCCTTATGCCAAACAACCAGTGGCTGGCCGCTCATTGAACGCGGTTCCCATTGTCTCAGTTTTTCAAGCACAGGCAATGATTCCGGAACAGGAATCTTTGTTGTGATTTTTCTGTATTTTGTTTCAACAGGTTTTACCTGGTTCGGTTCAAGCAAATATGCTCTGCCCATTTTAACCTCCTGGTGGTTGAGTAAGTAATTTTTACGTCGTATTAATGGCGGGATATCTTTTCCAGTACCTTAATAATTTTTTCTATATCAGATAGCCGTCCAGCGCCTATCGTTCCATTTGAAAGCTTCCCCTTTTCAGGGCCAATAAACCCATATCCAAATTTTTTCAATTTTTCAACATTCTCCTGAACAATGGGATTTTCCCACATTTTCGTATTCATCGCGGGCACAAAAATAACCCTGCCAGAAAAAGCCATAACGGTTGAAGAAAGCAGGTCATCCGCAATTCCCGACGCAATCTTTCCAATAATATTGGCTGTCGCTGGCATAACAAGCAAAATCTGCCCAAATTCATTCAAGGAAATATGCGATATTTCCCAAGCAGAATCTTTTTTGAACATATCAATATAAACCTGATTTTTTGAAAGAGTTTCTAATGTCAAAGGCGTAATAAATCTTGTGGCTGATTCTGTCATAATCACCTTGATATCCCAATTTTTATCCTGTAGCTGTCTTATTAACAAAGCAACCTTATACGCAGCGATTGATCCGCATACGCCGATGACAATCTTTTTCTTCATAAAAACCTCATCTTTTTTGATGGGAATCTACATTATGTTTCTCTGCCTGGATAAACAGCTGAAATATGCTTAACTATCTTCATACAATATTGTTTCTTTTTTTCTTCATAAAGATTACATAAACCTTTAAATTTCATCATTGTTATCAGCCATTTGATTATAGGGTATCATTATTCTTTTCAAAAAACAAGATAAGAATTTTTGACAATCCTTTTGAAGACAGGTATAATCCAAATACAATATAAATATTGGAAGATTTTGAACCGTGGAGGAGTTGATGATAAGAAAATATGAAGCCTGTATTCTTATGGCACCTGACCTGGACCCAAACAGCCTTGAAGAGGAAGTGAATAATATTTCACAGATTTTAACTGATTCTGGCGCAAATATCATACATCATGAATTATGGGGTAAACGTATGCTTACCTATCCCATAAAAAAGAAAAACGAGGGATATTATTATCTTTTTTATTTTGAAGCAGCACCTGATGTAATTACAAAAATAGATTCAGCATTAAAACATAGGGAAAAAATATTAAGAAGCCTTATTTTAATGAAAAAAGAATTTCCGGAATTTACAAAAAATGGCCGGTCCGAATCTTAACAAGGTTTTTCTGATAGGACGATTAACGAGGGATCCCGAACTCAGATATACCCCCTCAGGCACTGCGGTTGCTAGTTTTGGCATTGCCATCAACAGGGAATATACTGCAAAAGATGGCAACAAACAAAAAGAATCCTGTTTTGTTAATCTGGTTGTTTGGGGAAAAAGAGCCGAAATTTGTGCAGAATATCTTAAAAAGGGTTCTACAATTTTTGTTGAAGGTCGTTTAAATTATCGGCAGTGGGAAACATCCGATAACGAAAAAAGGTCAACACTGGAAGTTCTGGTTGAAAATTTTCAGTTTTTGGATAGGTCACTTCCTAACATACAAGGAGAAATGGACAATGGAACAAAGAATGAGGGATACACGGAAACAACAGAAACCGAGAAAGAAGAAACGGGCGAAGGGATGTAAATTTTGTGAAGAAAAAGTTCACGAAATTGATTATAAGGATATTGGAAAAATTAGACGCTATATGAGCGGAAGGGGTAAAATACTTTCCTCTAAACTTACAGGTGTTTGTGCGCGACATCAACGGGCGCTTACAAAAGCTATTAAACATGCAAGATATATGGCCCTTCTTCCATATATTCAGACATAACGGAGATATTTGATGAAAATTATTCTTACAAAACAGGTAAAAGGTCTTGGACAGGAAGGTGAAATATGCGATGTCCGCGATGGATACGCAAGAAATTATCTTTTCCCAAGAGGACTCGCCATAGAAGCGGATAAAAAAAACATAAAAAGGATTGAGCAGATTAAAAAATCATTGGACTTAAAAAGAGAAAAACTTTTGAAAGAAGCAGAAGCGCTCCAAACCAGATTAAATAAACTGTCAGTTACCATTGAGGCAAAGGCTGGCGAAGAAGAAAAACTTTTTGGTTCTGTTACTACAGAAGATATTGCCGATGCTTTAAAATCTCAACATGATATTCAAATAGATAAACATCAGATATCCCTGGAAGAACCCATCAAAAAACTCGGCATTTACAAGGTTCCCATCCATCTTATGGGCGAAATAAACGCAGAATTAAAGGTATGGATTGTACAAAAACAGGATGCTGCTACCTGAACCGGTAAAAACGAAATTGTTTTTAATTCTGCATGAGAAGAAAAATATAGCGAGGCATAGATGACAAAGAAAAACCTATCCATTGCAGAGCAGATACCCCCTCAAAATATTGAAGCAGAAAAAGCACTCATCGCATCAATGTTGCTTGATGAGGATGCCCTGATACGGGGTTTGGAAATTGTAAAAAAAGAGTTTTTTTACGATAACCGTCATCAATTGATATTCAGTGTTATGCAGGAATTTTTTGAAACAAACGCAAAATGCGACCTGGTTACCCTTGTAGATAACCTTAAAAAAAAAAGTAAAATTGAACAAGCCGGCGGCATAGAATATCTAACATCCCTGTTTGATTTTGTTCCAACATCTGCCCATCTTGAAGATTACGCAAAGATTGTAAGAGATAATTTTGTGCTAAGAAAACTTATCAATGTTTCCACCCAGATTGTTGCAGAAGCCCATTCTGGAGTCCAGGATGTTGATGGACTTCTTGACCAGGCAGAGGCAATGATATTTGATATTTCAGAACATATGGTTTCGCGAGAGGCCTACCCATTGTCTTTGCTGGTAAAAGAAAATCTCGACCTTTTTGAAAAAATCCATGCAAAACAGGGCCATGTAACCGGATTGGCAAGCGGTTATGTGGACCTTGATAATATAACATCGGGCTTTCAAAGATCAGACCTTATAGTAATAGCCGCCAGGCCTTCCATGGGGAAAACGGCTTTCGCCTGTAATATCGCCTTGAATCTTGCCATCACACAGAATATTCCTGTTGTGATATTCAGCCTTGAAATGTCGCGAGAACAGCTTGTTCAAAGGATGTTATGCTGCGAAGCAAAGATTGATTCCTCCCTGATGCGGAAAGGTATACTTTCCGACAGGGATATGGGTAAATTGATTCAGGCCGCCGGCATCCTTGAAAAAACACCCATATTTATTGATGATACCCCCGCACTTTCTATCTTTGAACTCAGGGCACGATCGCGAAGATTAAAATCTCGCGAAAATATCCAGATGGTCATAGTGGATTATCTTCAATTAATGCGAGGCAAGGGCAGGTATGAAAACCGGCAGCAGGAAATTACTGATATTTCTTCCTCATTAAAGGCAATGGCAAAAGAATTATCAATTCCTGTTATCGCATTATCCCAGATGAACAGACTCATTGAACGAAGAGAAGATAAAAAACCCATTCTTGCAGACCTCAGAGAAAGCGGTTCTATTGAACAGGATGCAGATGTTGTAATATTCTTACATAGGGATGAACGGTACGATGATTCTGAAGAAACAAAAGGAATCGCGGACATTATTATCGCCAAGCAGAGAAATGGGCCCACCGATCAGATAAAATTAACATTTCGTAAGGAATGCCTTAGATTTGAAGGTTACAGAAAACAACCATGATGACAGGATTTATTAAATCCCTTGGAGCGCTTGTTATTGCAATTATCACCTACCTTGGAGAGGTTTTCATTCTCATTTCGGACGCAGCAAAAAAAATATTTTCACAGACAGCGCGAAGGAAAAAACTTATTATTGAAAATATGGCAAAGATCGGCCTTGACTCATTTCCACTGGTCGGAACGATATCAACATTTACAGGAATGGTAATGGTTATGGAAACCGCGGTAACATTGAAAAAATTTGGCGGCGAGAGTTTTGTGGGTGGAATTGTCAGTGTTTCTATGATAAGGGAGTTAGGGCCTGTAATTGTTGCGCTGATTGTTGCAGGAAGGGTTGGCGCATCTGTTGCGGCAGAGATAGGAAGTATGAAAATCACAGAACAAATAGATGCTCTTGAGGTTTTAGGTGTTAATCCCATTTCATATCTTGTAACCCCGCGATTAATATCAGCGATGATTATGGTCCCCATTCTTACATTAATGGCAAATTTACTCAGTATCATTGGCGGTTATATTATTGGGGTATATCTGGTTCATATAGCACCCGGGGTATATCTATACCAGAGTTTTCAATTTATCAAACTTAAGGATATCTTTGTCGGGATAACAAAATCATTTATATTTGGCATTTTAATTATTGGCGCTTCATGTATTGAAGGTTTAAAAACATCAGGCGGAGCAGAAGGGGTTGGAAATGCCACCACATCCGCGGTTGTTAATGCATTTTTCCTTGTTATTCTTGCAAACTTTGTTTTAACAGCAATTTTTTATTTCTTATAATATGATTATAAACATCAAAAAACTTTCTGTGGTATTAAAAAATCAGGAAATATTACACGACCTTGATCTTGAGGTGTCAGATGGCGAAACAATGGTTATCCTGGGACAATCAGGTTCTGGTAAAACGGTTCTTTTGAAAACACTTCTGGGCCTTATCACACCGAATAAAGGCAGGGTAGAAATCCTTGGACAGGATATGTCCGAATTAGATGATAAACATCTTTTTAATATCCGCAAGAAAAGCGGCATGGTATTTCAATCCTCGGCACTCTTTGATTCAATGAGCGTTTGGGAAAATGTCGGTTTCTTTCTTCTTGAACATTCTGATATACCTGAAAATGAAATACGCAAAACAGCAGAAACCTTCCTTGAAGCAGTGGGGCTTGACGATATTAGCGAAAAAATGCCAGAGGAATTAAGCGGCGGAATGAAAAAAAGGGTTGGCATTGCGCGCGCGCTTGCCAGCAAACCACAGATTCTTTTTTATGATGAACCCACAGCGGGGCTTGACGTGATTACATCAGCCAGCATTATAAAACTTATGAAAAAAATTCATTCTGATTTCTGCACGACAGATGTGATAGTAACACATGACCTTGCAATTGCAAGAAATCTTGCAGACCATATAGCGGTTATTGATGAAGGAACAATTGTCGCAACAGGAAAATGGGATCAGATTATCAATTCGGGAAATGAGTTTGTAAGATACTTTTTAAACATTGGAGACCTATATGAAAAAGAGGGCATCTGATATTCAATTTAAGGTTGGACTTTTTATATTCCTGGGTTTGATTGTATTTTTTATATTCATTTTTTCACAGGGTAAGTTATTACAGGGAAGAGGATATGATTTAAAGATTGTTTACACCTATATCGCCGGACTTGATCCGGGAGCGCCGGTGCGGGTAAGCGGATATCGTGTTGGCGAGGTAAAAAATATTGATTTGGTTATGAATAAGAATCAGGTACAGATTATTGTCACTGCTCGATTAAACCCTAAGATCCGTCTTGGTAAACACAGCAGGTTTCTTGTGCGGAATTATGGGATTATTGGCGAAAAATATCTTGAGATACTGCCAACAGACCTCAATGATCAGCCCATTATTCAACCAGGCGAAATCGTTCAAGGCGAGGATCCTCTTCCAATGGAAAGATTCCTTAGTACAGGAGAGGATATCCTTAAAAACCTAAACAACATTCTTGCCTCTTTGAATGAAATTACCAAGGATGAAAGATTAAAATCCCAGATTACACAGATTGCCTCTGAAACAAAAAATTTAATCTCCCAAACATCAACCACTATTAACAGTTTTAACAGCCTCGCTTTAAACTGGAACACAACCGCATCGGAAATAAATTCGCTTATCAGTGAAAATCGCGATAAGATAAACAGCAGTGTTACCCATCTTGACCACACGCTTATTGAACTGGATAACACCCTTTCACAAGCAGCAGAACAGTTCGCTGTTGCAACTCAAACATTTACACAAACCAATCATAGGATAAACCGCTTCATTGATAAGCTGGAAAACCAGGGTCTTTTTGCAGACATTATCACAGACACTGAAATCGCAAGAGATATCAGGGAAACAATCGCTGGCTTAAAGGATGTATCAACAAATCTTAATGTTTCTTTTATAAAACTCGCGTATGCCAGTGACCAACTTGGTGATATTTTATCTGATATTCGTTCTGGCAAAGGAACAGTGGGAAAACTGATTGCAAAGGACGACCTTTACAATCAGATTTTTGAAATGGTTCAGGACCTCAAAGCCCATCCATGGAAGATTCTGTTTAGAGAAAGGGGGCAATGAGCAAGGAAAAAACAATATTCGCATGCCAAGAATGCGGACATATTTCTGTTAGATGGCTTGGTAAATGCCCTTCTTGCGGGGCATGGAATTCTTTCTATGAAGAATCCTCAAAACAGCCTTTATCCACCTATGAGAAACAAAAACCACACCTTCTTAATGATATAAAAATTTTGGATCACATGCGGATATCAACAACAATCGGAGAACTGGATAGAACACTCGGAGGCGGAATTGTTGATGGCGCGGTTGTGCTTCTTGCTGGAGAACCCGGCATAGGGAAATCCACACTGATTCTTCTTGTTGCTGCCGGCCTTTCAAAACAGGGTAAAAAGGTTCTGTATGTCTCTGCTGAAGAATCGCCTCAGCAGGTTAAAATGCGGGCAGAAAGGCTTGGGATAACAAATGCGGAATCTCTTTTTATTCTGTCTGAAAATGAAATAGAAACAATAGACCAGGCTCTTCAATCAATCATGCCCGATACTGTTATTGTGGATTCTGTTCAGATGATTTATGATTCAGAATTTGACTATCCTTTCGGTTCTATCTTTCAGGTAAGACGGGCTGCTCAGTTTTTTATAGAATGGGCGAAAAAAGGAAGCCATTCGGTTTTCTTGATAGGCCATATTACAAAAGAAGGAAATATCGCAGGTCCAAAAATTCTTGAACACCTGGTAGATGTTGTTCTTTATTTTGAAGGTGACAGATTATCAAACCTAAGAATACTTCGCGGAATGAAAAATAGGTTTGGTTCTACAGAAGAAATAGGCGTGTTTAAAATGGATGAAACAGGTTTGGTTGAAATGCCTGATTCAAGCCGTATTTTTGTCAGCAGCATCTCAACATCGTATCCTGGACTTGTTATTTTCCCCACACAGGAAGGAAAACGGACAATCCTTGTTGAAATACAGGCTCTCATTACAACAAGCTATCTTGCGGTTCCAAGACGCAATTTTACAGGTCTCGATTATAACAGGGCCAATCTTGTCCTTGCTGTGCTTGAAAAAAAACTTAAAATGAACCTTGCCAGCAGGGATGTTTATTTTAATGTTTCCGGCGGTCTCAAAATTACAGAACCTGCTGTAGACCTGGCAATTGCGGTTGCTTCAATTTCATCATACAAGGATATTGCTTTATTGCCAGAAAGCATTTTTATCGGAGAAATAGCCCTTACAGGTGAAATAAGGCCGGTTCAACACATGCCATCGCGGTTAAAAGAGGCATCGCGATTTGGTTTCAAAAAGGCATTTGTTCCACCAGGATGTAAGGAGATACCTTCTACGGGTTTAAAAATAACAGAGGTTAAACGGCTTGAAGATATTATGGGTGTGGCTTTTAAAAGCTGATATGATTATGATATAATAAATAATATTATTTTATAGATATCATATTTATAGATATCACACAATTTTTATGAGAAAAACAGGCAATGATGTTCTTTGACAATCAGATGGCAAAAATCAAGAAAAATAATCATTATAAAATTGTTGTCCTTATTGTTCTCATGTCTTTTTTATTCACATATTACCACCAAATAAATTTCCCTTGATGGTTGGATATTTTTCTGGTTCGCTACACGCCATATCACATTTCCTTTCTTTCTATAGAGGTATTCTGCCAGAAAATAAACAAATGATGGTTTTAGGTTAGGTCTTGAAAAAGGAGGTTTTTTATGGGTTTATATTTTATTCGTGCAACCTTTGTTCTTATAAGCGCCTTCGCGGGTTCTGTTTTCTGGATTGAAAACAGAATAGAAGGCGTGATACTTGGACTTGTTGGAAGTCTTATAATTGTTGGCCTGGAATTATTGATACAAAAAATTCCTTTTAGAAAATTCATCATGGGCGTCATTGGACTTATTATTGGTTTGATTACCGCAATTTTGGTTGCCAATTTTGTTTTGCTTGTTCCGTTTGCAACAGCCAGAGAGGAAAACGGTGTACGATTTGTTCTTTACTTTATTTTTAGTTATCTTGGTATCATGATTGGCATAAGAGGGGTTGGAGAGCTTGGATTTATTTTTCCCTATCTTCACCAATTCAAAGCAGACGCGATGAAGGCGATTGTCATTGATAGCAGCGTTGCAATAGATGGCCGCGTGTATGAACTTGCAAAAAGCGGTTTTATTGAGGGAACAATTATTATCCCAACCTTCATTACGAAGGAATTGCAGGAATTGGCAGATTCTTCAAGCGAAATGAAACGGCAACGAGGAAGAAGGGGCCTTGATACATTGAACAAATTGCGAAACGATAATAGTCTTGATGTGAAGATTTATGACATTGACTATCCCGACATTGAAGAGGTTGATGTAAAACTGGTAAAGCTTGCTTCTTCACTTGGCGCAAAAATTCTAACAAATGATTTTAATCTTACCAAGGTAGCCGAGGTTAAGAACATTAAGGTATTGAATCTCCATAATCTGGCAACACTGATGAAAGCAAAACTAATGGCCGGAGAAACATTAAATATTAAGGTGATCAAAGAAGGTAAAGAACACGGCCAGGGTGTCGGATATCTTGAGGACGGGACAATGGTTGTTATTGAAGATGGTGCAAAATATATTGGAAAAACAGTTGAAACAATAATAGATAGCACCATACAAACCATTAGCGGTCGTATTATATTCGCCAGGCTAAAATGACAGGGTGTATTATTGTTGCTGCGGGCAAGGGAACCCGATTCAAAAGCAGGATCCCGAAAACATTATTTTTGATAAAAGGCATTCCTGTTATTGAATATTGTTTGCAAACAATTTCAATGAGCTCTTTGATAGATGAAATGGTTGTTGTCACACAAAAAAGATTCATCAATACCCGTCGGGTTTCTATGTGGAAACAATCTTTTAGTAAGATTACTGCTGTTGTCCCCGGCGGAAATTGTAGGGAGCGTTCTGTGTTAAATGGCCTTTGCCATTGCTCAAAAAAATGCGATACCATTCTTGTGCATGATGGAGCAAGACCATTTTTAAGCGAACATCTTATTTCTTCTATTGTTAAAACAACACAAGAATATGGAGCATGTGTGCCTGTATCGCCTGTTAATGGATCTGTAAAAATAGTGAAAAACAACAAAATTCTTTCAACAATTTTTGACAAGAATCTGCAGATTGCCCAGACCCCACAGGGTTTTAAAAAGAAAATCCTGGAAGATGCTTTTGAACTTAACAAAGAAAATCTTGCTGATTTTCCTGATGATGCATCCTTATGTATGAAGGCGGGGTTTCCTGTTCACGCAATAACAGGCGATGTGAAAAATATAAAAATTACCACAAGGCAAGACCTGTCGCTGGCTCTTGCTATTTGTGATTCATTATCATTTTAATAAAAATATATGCCACAAAAAACAGGTGTTTGTTTTCCTTCTGGTTTTAAGGCGGCCGGCATACAATGCGGAATTAAAAAGCAAAAAAAAGATATTGCCGCAGTTATTTCGGATGCGGATTGCATCGCTGAGGCATGCGCAACAACAAACCGTGTTAAGTCATATTCGCTTTTATGGTCCTTGAAAAGAATCAAAAATCCCATACGAGCCATTCTTATCAATAGCGGCAATGCCAATGTTCTTGGTGGTGCTGATGGGTGGCGTACGACCTGCGGAATCATGGAAGAATTTGCGAGCGTGCTTAACATAAACAGCACTCATCTTCTTTTTGCTTCCACGGGAATTATCGGAAAGCCCCTTCCAGAAAAAAAGATTGTCAGTGCCTTAAAAACACTTGTGGAATCGGCTTCTTACTATGGCGGAAATGACGCAGCAGAAGCCATTATGACAACCGATAGATTTCCAAAGCAGGCAGAGTGTGAAATCCCTATTAAAACCCGCAGGAAAAACCAGCAGGTTCGTATTGGAGCTATGGCAAAAGGCGCGGGTATGATATGCCCAAACATGGCAACAATGCTTGCGTTTATCACAACAGATGCTGTTATTTCAAAACCCGCATTGAAAAAAGCGTTGAAACATGCTGTAAATAACAGTTTTAATATGATTACGGTTGACAACGATCAAAGCACGAACGATTTTGTTGTATGTCTTGCCAGTGGCCTTGCCCGCAATAAAACAATTCATCCAGATAGCGAGGATTTTGAAAAATTTTCAGAAGGTCTTTTACATGTCTGCTGTTTACTTGCGCAAAAAATTGCTGAAAACGGCGAAGGAGCAGACCGTCTCATAGAGGTAAGAATTGAGCAAGCGTGGTCAGAAAAGGACGCTAGAAAAATTGCAAAAAAAATAGCAGGCTCAAATCTTGTAAAAACAGCGGTAACAGGCGCCTGGCCAAACTGGGGAAGGATTGCCGCCAGCGCCGGTTCCGCATCCAGCAGGCTGAATCCGCAAAAAATGAAGATCTGGATAGGCAACCACATTGTTTTTGATGGAAATCCATGCAATGTTAATGAAACCATTTTGAAGGAAGAACTATCAAAACAAAAGGTTGTTATAACACTATCCTTAAATCTGGGAAAAGCAAATGCGGTTGCATGGGGATGCAATCTTACTGAACAATATGTCAGAATAAACATGGAAAAAGAGTGAAAAAATGGCAGAAAAAAGAGATTATTATGAGGTTCTTGGCGTAAGCAAAAACGCATCTGTGGATGAAATTAAAAAAGCGTACCGGGATCTTGCGTTGAAATATCATCCTGACAGAAATCCCGGGGACAAACAGGCAGAAGAAAAATTTAAGGAGCTCACAGAGGCATATGAGGTGCTAAGCGACCCGGAAAAACGAAAAACCTATGACCAATTTGGACATGCTGGATTTGGGCCGCAGGGATTTGATTGGAAACAGGATTTTGGAAGGGTAAGAATGGATTTTTCAGATATTTTCGGTGATTTTTTTGGAGATTTTTTATCAGATATCTTCGGTAGAGAGCAATCAACATCTTCAAACCAGGGAGAAGATGTTGAAATACGAATCTCTATCCCTTTACGCGAAGCTGCCAGAGGCGTGGAAAAATTGATTAATGTTTCTCTTTATGAGGCATGTTCTGCCTGTAATGGCACAGGCAGTAAAAGCAAAAAAGGGCCTATTGAATGCCTTCAATGTCATGGAACCGGCAAAATCAGACATTCCCAGGGTTTTATTACAATGAGCCAAACCTGCCCAAGGTGTAAGGGGGAAGGCTCGGTTATTGCGGATCCCTGTGTTAATTGTCGTGGAACAGGAAGGGTTAAGGCAATGCACAAAATCAATGTAAAGATTCCAGCTGGCATTGAAAGTGGCACATCCCTTCGTCTAAAAAATATGGGAAATACCGGCTACAACGGAGCAGGCCGCGGAGACCTGTATGTAACTGTTTTCGTTGAAGAAGACGATTTTTTTACCAGGAAAGGATATGACCTTTACTGTCGGGTGCCCATCACTGTTACCACTGCTGTTTTGGGTGGAGAAATAGAAATCCCCACACTAACAGGAAAGGTGCGGGCAAGGGTTGCCCCAGGAACCCAAGATGGGACCACTCTTCGGTTAAGAAATCTCGGAATGCCAAGATCTTCTGGAGGAAAAGGAAACCTTTTCGCAATATTAAAGGTTATTATGCCTCATGGACTTTCAAGAGAAGAAAGACGGCTTTGGGAACAGATTAAACTGCTTGAGGATGAAAAAAACTATCCTGAAATTCAAAAATATCGCCAGAGGCTTTCTAATTTATAAATCCCATGGAAAGAGTGTTCCACTTAAACGCCAGATTTAAACTGTATGGACATCCCCGGAAACACCCTCTTATACGGTGAGGATTTCAAGCTGGAAAAATGACATAATCGGAAAACTTAAGCTTTCAGCGGCAAGTTATGATAAACAAGATAACATCGTCATTGAAAAGGATATCCGTGTTGCAAAGCAAGACTCTGAAAACATTAAATTAAGCATCCCAGCAAAACGTTATGGCTGGTATCAGATTATCGCAAGTCTTCAAATAGATGATAATGTATGGAGTGAAACCCGTTCATTTGTGTTACTCGCCCCGGATACAAGAACAGAAAAATGGGATGGCAAATCCACACTTTTTGGATACTGGAGTTATCATGGCGCGCTTTATACTCCAAAAGCAGACCATCACATCCGTTTGATGACAATGGCTGGCGCACGAACAAGCATCGGTTTGCCACAGGGCGCGGAAAACAACGAATACGTGAAAAACCATTGGGCACGAATTCCTGCTGGCGCATGGGATGTAAATCCACAGGAATGGGCAGCGGAACAACCATACAACCAGACGATGTATGATGATTATAAAAAGAAGGTTATTGAAACATACACAAGGGTCCGTAACGCTGTTCCAGAAAATTATAGACCGGATAATGTCTTTTTCTTTCCTGAGCCATCCATCAGCAACAGAATGACAGCCGGAAATTATCCGGAATACTGGGGAGAAGAGCCATATCAACCAACAGATGATGAGATTAAACGAATAAGGATGCATTTTGTAACAGCAAAATGCGCTGCGGAAGCAATCAGAGAAACCTGGCCAGAATTAAAAATTTTGATTCCGTGGGGAGATCCGCTTTTTATTGTTCCACTTCTGCGGGCAGGATTCCCAAAAAAACTGATAGACGGCTCTGGACTTGATATATGCGGATTTGAAAGATTACCCGAACAACAGCTTCATCAGATCAGTGTGCACAGGCTTTATGAGTTACGAAAAGAATACGAAAAGGCAGGAATTCCAGAACCAGACCTACGATATTGTGAAGGTATTTTTGTTCCAACAGAAATAGGTGCATGCTCCTGGAAAGAACAGATGGATATTTACAATAGATGGACGCTCATCAGCATGGCATACGGGGTTAAAAAATTTTATTCTGGATGGTTTGCGTTTGATTGCGGCAATGATTATGGCGCCGAACACTATGGTGGTTGCGGCATATTCAGAAGAATTCCATACTGCGATCCAAAACCGGCATACGCGGCATATGCAACAATGACTGATAAATTGAATAATGCCACATTTGAAAAATGGCTTTCCACAGGTTCCCTTACAAGCTTCTGTCTAAAATTTAAAGGCACAAAAGGAAACATCTATACCTTGTGGACGATAAGGGGCCAAAGACCTGTTTCGCTTACATTCGCGCATGACGGAGAAATACCTGTAACCGATGTTATGAATAATACAACCATTTTCAACACCACTGATAAAAAGATTACCATTATCATTGATTCATCTGTAACCTATATCGCAACAAAAAACGAGATTGTAAATGTTGAAGCCGGAACTCCAACCCATTCTGATTTAAAACCTGCGGAAAATGCAATTCCTGTTGCGGATTTAGGAGATGGCTCGTGGAAATATAGTGAAAACAGAAACATGATTTATGAAACCAATAATTTTGATACATTTAGATATAAAGGACGATTTACTTCCTCAATCCAAACAGATGAAATTTTTGGAAATATTCTTGTTTCAAAACTGGAAAAACAGGAAAAAATTCATCAACTTATGCCGTGGTATGCAATCCTTGAACCAAGTCATCCCGTTATGCTTCCAGGCGCTCCATCAGCAATAGGACTATGGGTAAAGGGGGCAAGCGATTGGGGCAGAGTTGTTTATTGTCTTAGAGATGCCAAGGGTGAACGATGGCTAAGCATCGGAACAAAGGACCAGTGGAATTGCGATGATGTTCATTCCTGGAGTTATTTTAATTTTGATGGATGGAGATATATCACATTTGAACTACCCGGCAATGAAGGCTATGATAACTTCAGAAAATATGGAACAACATGGTGGCGCTATGCGGATGGCGATGGGATTGTTGATCTACCATTGAAACTTGAAAATATTATTGTGGAACAAAGAACACATATTCTTTATGTGAATGATGTCCAACCTGTTTCTTCTGATATTGTATGTTTTGGCAAGATGTATGCTGAATACAAATGTCCTGAAGACGCAATAGAAAAAGCAATCGCATTAAGTAAAATAAAAATGCCAAAACCAAAGGATATACCGGATCTCCCAAATCCAATTGCCCAGATGCAGAAAACCGGTATCTATGAACCAAGCGCAATCATCAAACTCCAACCGCCTTCCTGGGGTGCGGATGGAACAAATGTTTTTGTTTATTTCAAGGAAATGAAACAGGCATCCAGATATTTTATCTGGGTTGGACCATATGCTGATGGAAGAGGCGCAATCAATATGACCCCAAATGGCGCAAAAAGTGGGGAGCATATATATGGATTGCGGCCGGGCATAAAACTTTACTACTGGGTTGTCTGGGCTGATGAAAAAGGACAAATATCCAAACCATCAAAACCTTATAGCGAAATACTTGTTGATATGTTCAAGGAAAAATAAAAATGTTTTCAATCAGATTCCTGGGCGCAAGCAGAAATGTTACAGGATCAAAGCATCTTCTCACATATAATGAGAAAAATTTTCTTATTGACTGCGGAATATATCAAGAAAGACAGCTTCTTTCAAGAAACTGGGAAAAATTTCCTGTGGAACCATCCACTATTAAGGCGATATTTCTTACGCACGCGCATCTTGACCACTGCGGATTTCTCCCATGCCTTGTAAGGGATGGATTTAAGGGCAAAATCTATGCCACAGCGCCAACAATTGAAATAACAAAGATTGTGCTTCTTGATGCAGCCAAGATTTATCAGGAGGACTCAGAAAAGAAAATACAAAGGCACCAGCGCACAGGGATTGTTCCAGAACATCCTGTTGTACCTCTTTTTACAATAGACCAGGCATATGATGTTTTTGACAGGTTTGAAGAAATTCCTTATGATGATTCCTTTCAGATAGAAAAAGGCCTGAATCTCATCTGTCATAATGCAGGGCATATTCTTGGTTCAACAATATTGGAATTTAGGGATATCATTTCCGGCCAAAATCTTGTTTTTACAGGAGACCTTGGAAGACCAAACAGGCATGTTCTGCCGGAACCTGAACGATTCTCACATATTGACCATCTTGTGATGGAATCAACCTATGGCAACCGAATCCATGAAGCGGATTCTTTAGCGTATGAAACCATCGCAGAAACCATCACAGAAACAGCAAATAAAGGTGGCAATATTGTTGTTCCAAGTTTTGCCATAGAAAGAACCCAGGAATTCTTATATTGTCTAAAACATTTACTCGCGCATGATCGAATTCCGCATCTATGGATATTTCTTGATAGCCCTATGGCAATCAGAATTACAGAGGTCTTCAAACAATATATAGATTTTTTAAGCCCGTCCCTGCAGACCCAATATGATAATCCTTTTGAAATGTCGCATCTCAGACCAACAGAAAGCGTTGAAGAATCAAAATCCATTAATCATGTAAAGGGTTCTGTAATCATTATTGCCGGATCTGGAATGTGCACCGGTGGTAGAATAAAACATCATCTTATCACCAATATCAGCAGGCCAGAAAGCACCATTATGTTTATTGGCTATCAAGCAAATGGGACATTGGGCAAAGAAATTATAAGCGGCAAAAAACAGGTAAGAATTCTTGGAGAATATCGAGAAGTAAAAGCAAATGTTATTCAGATTAATGGGTTTTCCTCCCATGCTGACCAGAATGAAATACTCTGGTGGCTTTCGCCAGTGGAAAATACGCCTTCCAACACATTTCTTGTGCATGGCGAGGATGGCGCTCTTGAAACGCTAAAACAGATTCTTTATGAAAAAAAATCCATAAAAGCAGATATTGCGGATTATGGAATGGGTGTGACCCTATAATGAAACTACTTATAACAGGATGTGCTGGATTTATTGGTTGGCAGACGGTAAAGATGGCTTTGAACTCAGGGTATGATGTTATAGGAATTGATGATATCAATGATTATTATGATATAAGGTTAAAACAATGGCGGCTTGATGACCTGAAAAAAATCAGGGGTTTTGAATTCAAGCAGATTGACATTAGAAACAAAAATGAACTTGAAAAGCTTTTTTTTGAAAAAAGCCCTGAGGCAATTATTAATCTTGCAGCGCGGGCAGGCGTGAGGGCAAGCATTGAAAATCCTCATATATATTTTGAAACAAATGTCTGTGGAAATCTTAATCTTTTGGCGCTTGCTGAACGTTTCAAGATAAAAAAATTTATCCTTGCTTCAACCTCCTCCCTGTATGCCGGCCAGGATATGCCATTTTCTGAGAATCTTCCTGTTAACACCCCCATATCACCCTATGCAGCCTCAAAAAAAGCAGCAGAACTTATCTGTTACACATATCATTATCTTTATGGAATGGATATTACAATTTTCAGGTATTTTACCGTTTATGGGCCTGCGGGCAGGCCTGATTTAAGCATCTTTAAGTTTATAAAATTAATAAATGAAGAAAAAGAAATACCTGTTTATGGCGATGGAAATCAAAGCAGAGATTTTACATTTGTTGAAGACATTGCAAGAGGAACACTTCTCGGATTGAAAAATGTCGGATTTGAAATAATCAACCTTGGCGGGAATCATCCCTACACAATAAATGAAACAATATCCCTGATAGAAAAATACCTTGGAAAGAACGCAAAAATTACAAACAAGCCATTGCCACAGTGCGATATGCAGGCAACCTGGGCGGATATTTCAAAGGCAAATAAAATTCTTGGATGGAGGCCTGTTTTTTCTCTTGAAGAAGGGCTTAAAAAAACAATTGATTGGTGTATAAACAATAAAGAACTTATGGACAACATTGTTTTGAAGGACTGATAAAAAGATTGTTTTTACGAGAATATTCCACAATGCAACCAAAAAATATCATAACACCTTATTACAACACTGTTAAACAGTCCAATATGCCCAATATATTGGACATATTAAATGTTTTGATGTATCATCGTTTTTAATTTAATCCTTATTAATCCAAAAATTTACCAAGGAGTTTTTATATGTTAACGATTCGCAGGGAAAGAAATAAAATTACTGTTGAAACAGGGTCAGGTCGGCTCACATGGGATGCAAACAGAGGTGGCGAAATAGTTGATTTTTTCTGTAAGGATGAAATGGAATCACATCCGCTTCTTTCAGATTCTCATACAATCTGCGGTTTGAGATTTATTGTAAACAATAGGATATACAATCTATCGGACGTAAAATCAAAACTTATTGTTGAATCGGCTGATTCTGAAAAAATTGTTATCCAGAATAAGGCAGGTCTTGCAAATGATTCCATAAAAATCACACAAACATACGAGATATTTAGCGAAGGCGCCGTCTTTTGTGAACAGGTTATTGATACAGAAAGAAAAAAGGGTTTTACGATTAATGAAATATCAATGAATGTTTTTCTTGATGTTGAAACCGCCAGGTCGGCGCGATGGGGTTATTTTACAAGAAACCCATGGTATAAAAGGGATTATTCAACAACCCATGTTTTTTATGGACTTGACCTTTATAAACAGATGAACGAAACAATCTCTCAAAAAGAATTATGGCCCCTTGTTTCAATAGACCTTGGCTGGGAAAAAACAAAGTTTTTTAGCAACAAGATTGAATTTGTTCTTGATGAATGGATATCGTTTAATGATGCGCCCCGCGAATATACAATGAGCAGTGCTGGAAAGGAAGGAAACCAATGGGCGCTTCACTGGCATTTATTAAATCAGGCGCAGATAAGATTGAACGAACCGATTAGGTACAGAAACAAATGGGGCATGCTGTTTCTCACATCAAAAACCCAAAGCGGAAAAAATGTTGACCCTGTTTATAGAAATAATGTGCTTGGCTGCAGGGTGGCACATTGTATGTATCCTTATGCAACTATTGGAAAGGAGTGGCCCTGGATTTTGATGCCCATCAAACAGGTCGCATGTCAGGCGCCACAGTTATTTTGCGGGAATCCTGACATAAAAAGGGTTGACGAGGTTGCAAATCTTGGAGCCAATGTAATGATTATCCATCAATTCTGGATGAAAAACCCAGGAACAAATTGTGAACCGCCTGCTGACTATGTTGTTAAGGATCCTAAATGGTTCAGGGCTTTTCTTGACAGATGCCATCAACGTAATATGCGGGTTTTAACATATATCAGGGGATGTGAACAATACCAGATGTACCAAAGCTGGTTTGAGGATTATATGCAAAAAGATTGGGATGGATTTTATCCTGACTGGAATTCTCCTCATGCCATGGGGTTTACAAAAACCAGTTTGCTTCATTGGTCCTCATATGGATATTTTATGTACCTAAAAGCCATGCGTAAAAGAGTAGGTAAATATGGGGTAATCATTGGACATACAGGGTTTCCTTTTGGTTTAAGCCAGAGTTGTCTTGATGTCGCATTATGCGGGGAATTATCCATACGACATGATGAACTTCTTACACAGCCTGAAAGCACAGCATATTTTTCATGCCTGGATTGTTCAGGAGCGCATTTAATTGCGGGAAATCTTAAAGACAGGGCTGAATTTTCCAGCAAAAAAGCAACAGCAATCTGCGCTGCATTGGGAATGACAGGACATCCTGTATTGGAACCCAATATTCCATTTTCAAGGGCATCTTCATATATAAAGCCATTGTGGAATACCATGCTGGAATTGCCTGGAAATATCATAAAACTTCACAACCCCGCCTACTGCCCAACAGATGCAGTGTATTGCAAGGAATATTGGATGTTTCCGGCTTTATGGCAATCAGACAAAGGAAAGGCACTTTTGATTGTTACAAATCTTCACGATACAAAAAAGATAAGCGGCGAAATTGTGATAGACACAAAAAAACTTGATCTCCCAAAAAATGCCGAGATGCATATTCTTAAAATTCCTGAAACATCTTGGAAATCAGCGGAAATAAAAAATAAAACCATACGCATCAGGGATTTACCTTCACATTCCTTTTGCGGAATACTGATTGGGTAACATGTTAGCTGTTTCCATATTCACCACCAAGGAGGAAACATGAAATTTGCATTTATGAGTTTTTCCTGTCCTGAAGCAACGCTTCAAGAAATGGTAGGATATGCAGAAAAATATGGATATGAGGGCGTTGAACCACGGGCTCAGGCACACCATCGCCATGGTATCGAGCTTAGCTGCTCGCAACCCCAGCGAAATGAAATAAAAAACATGTTTTCTGATAGCGGAATAGAGTGCGCGTGTCTTGCCACATCAATATGTTACTGTTCTGCGGATGAGAAGAAAAGAAAAGAAAACACAGATTTGACAAAGGCATTTATTGATCTGGCATGTGATATTGGCACAAAAAGAATAAGGGTTTTTGGCGGAGGCCCTGATGGAGAAATGTCGGTAGAGGATGTAATAAACATTGTTTCTACGTGTCTTGGCGATATTTCTGAATATGCTGAAAAAAATCAGATTTTTGTATGCCTTGAAACACATGATTTTTTTTCAAGAGCCGATATCGCAGCAAAAACTGTAAAAATTGTCAACAATCCATTTATTAAAATCAACTGGGACATTATGCATCCCTATACGCAAAACATGACAATACAACAGGCATTTGACCATCTTAATGGTTTAATAGAACACTGCCATGTGCACGACGGAATATACGATGAAAAAAGAAATGTTACACTTGCACTTATGGGAAAAGGCGAAATTCCATACAATATTGCAATTAACTTGTTAAAAGGCATAAACTATCAGGGTTATCTTTCAGGCGAATACATTGCCGCATGGCCAGCAGATGTTGTACTTCCCCATGATATCAGGGTGTTAAAAGAATATCTAAATCAATAAGATGATGCCTGTTTGTCATATTATTTTTATGGCTGAAATTGCTCATGTTGGTTTATTTCTTTACAGGCCAGCGACTTTCAACAATTGAACAAATACCCCCGCGTGGTGTAAATTCACCTTTTACAGAAATCCAGATAGGCTTTATTGAAGAAACAATGTCTTTCAGAATGCGGTTAACCGCATTTTCATAAAATATTCCAAGATTCCTATAAGAAAAAATATACTCTTTAAGGGACTTTAATTCAATAATTCTTTCTTTTGGTTGATACTGAATCGTTATTTTGCCAAAATCAGGGTTCCCTGATTTAGGACAAACCGAGGTGTATTCAGGTATGACTATTGTGATTGTGTAATTTTTATGAAGATTTGTAAACCACGAAATTTCAGGAAGTTTTTCATCCAGTCCTGCTTTTGCCAAATCCTTATATTGCTTTTGTTTTTCCGGCATAATAACCCTATTTCAAAACAAAATCTGAAACTGGCTAAATTCTCCTGTGGCCGGCTCTTTTTTAATATCCATAGAGGAAATATTTGAACCGAGATAACCGGTTTTTATTTTTTCTGTAAAGGACTCAAGAACATTTGACTCAGCCTCTGCAACAATTTCCACTGCCCCATCAGGTAGATTCTTCACCCAGCCGTATACCCGGCATTTTCTTGCTATATCTGTTGCATACCAGCGAAATCCAACACCTTGAACATTTCCCCTTATCATATAATGCCATCGTTCCATAGGAAAAGGCAAGGCCCCGCCTGCAGGCGGGGCCTTGAATGTGCTTATTAATATTCAGGATATGCCGGTGGAGCCGGAGGCATTTTTTCTTTCTTTTCCGGTTTTTCAGTTATAAGGGTTTCTGTTGTCAATAGCAACGCTGCAACACTTACCGCGTTTTCAAGGGCGGTCCTTGCAACCTTTGTTGGATCAATAATACCGGCCTTGACAAGGTCTTCAAACTGGTCTTTTTCAGCATTAAATCCAAAACTGTCTTTTCCAGAAGATTTTACCTTATCAACAACAACTGCTCCGTCCATCCCTGAATTTTCTGCAATCTGTCTCAACGGCGTTTCCAATGCCTTGTAAACAATCTTACCGCCGGTTTTTTCATCCTCATCAACAAATTCAACCTTGTCTATCTCAGCCTGGCATTTAAGCAACGCCACACCTCCTCCAGGAATAATGCCTTCCTGCACTGCGGCCCTTGTAGCACTTAATGCATCTTCAACACGGGCTTTTCTTTCTTTCATATCTGCTTCAGTTGGGGCTCCAACATTAACAACAGCAACACCGCCAGCGAGTTTTGCGAGCCGTTCCTGAAGTTTTTCCTTATCATAGTCAGAGGTTGATTTTTCAATTTCCTTTTTTATCTGATTTATTCTTCCTTCAATGTCTGATTTCTTACCAGCACCTTCAACAATGGTTGTGTTTTCTTTATCAACAACGATTCTTTTTGCCCTGCCAAGCATGCTGATATCAACATTTTCAAGTTTCATTCCCAGCTCTTCCGCAATAACAGTGCCGCCTGTTAAAATTCCAATATCCTCCAGCATTGCCTTTCTTCTATCTCCGAAGCCTGGCGCTTTAACGGCACAGCATGCAAGGGTTCCCCTGAGTTTATTAACAACAAGCGTGGCCAGGGCTTCACCCTCAACATCTTCCGCTATGATAAGAAGAGGTCTTCCGCTCTGGGCGATTTTTTCAAGGATTGAAAGCAAATCCTTAATTGCTGAAATCTTTTTGTCATGGATAAGGATATATGCATCTTCAAGGACTGCTTCCATTCTTTCAGAATCAGTAACAAAATAAGGGGATAGATAACCGCGGTCAAACTGCATACCTTCAACGACCTTAAGCTCTGTCTCTGTTCCTTTTGCTTCCTCGACAGTAATAACTCCTTCATTCCCAACCTTTTCCATAGCATCTGCGATTATCTTTCCAATCTCAGAATCATTTGCTGCGGCAATCGCTGCAACCTGTTGTATTTCATTCTTATCTTTTATGGGCTGGCTCATCTTCTTCAGCTTGTCAACAACCGCCTTTGCGGCTTTTTCAATTCCATGTCTTAAATGAACAGGATTCGCGCCAGCTGCAACATTTTTAAAACCTTCTCTTGCAATTGAAAGGGCAAGAAGGGTTGCTGTTGTGGTTCCATCGCCGGCAATATCATTGGTTTTGGAAGCAACCTCTCTTAACAATTGCGCGCCAAGGTTCTGATAGGGTTCTTCCAGCTCAACCTCTTTTGCAATTGTTACACCATCATTGATAACCGTTGGCGAACCAAACTTCTTTTCAATAACAGCGCACCTTCCTTTTGGACCGAGTGTGGGTTTTAACGCTTCAGCAACTATTTCCATTCCACGTAGCATTTCTCTTCGGGCTTCTTCACCAAAAATCATCTGCTTGGCCATATTTTCCTCCTGTTGTTATTTTATTACAATACCAAGGATGTCCTCCTCGCGGAGGATCATATAGGTTTCGTTATCAACGGTAATTTCTGTTCCTGCATATTTCCCATACAAAACAATATCATCAACTTTTACTTCCATCTTAATATGTTTTCCTTCTTCATCAAGACGGCCCTTTCCAACAGCGACAATCTTGCCTTCCTGCGGTTTTTCTTTTGCAGTATCCGGCAGGATTATTCCTCCCTTTGTTTTTTCTTCGGGCTCCATTGGTTTTACCACCACTCTGTCGCCCAGCGGCTTTATTTTGAATTCTGCCATGCCATCCTCCTTTTTATGAAAATAGGTAGAAATTCTAAATTGTCAGTTAATTTAGATGAAATTGATTTAAAAAAGTTTCAATCATGTTAATGCGGTTTTTGTATTTATAAAAATATTATACCGCTTATTATAAAATAATGTCAAACAAAATCAATTCCCACCCAAAATGGATGCCAATGGATTTTAGAATAATTTTTGTTATAATTAAATATTATTCAATTTTTATAAAAAGAATGGAGACAATAATGAAAAAGGTTAAGATAGGTATTATAGGGATCGGAGGAATGGGCCAGGCCCATGCAAACGTTATAAAACAGATTGAAGAAGCAGAACTTGTGGCAGTTTGCGATACTGAAGAAACAAGAGCAAAACAGGTGGCTGAACAACACGCGGTTAAATATTTTACAGACCATAGAAAACTTATTGATAGCGGAATAACAGAGGCAGTAATTATCGCCACCCCTCATTATTTTCATCCTGAAATCGCTGTTTATGCAATGGAAAAAGGCCTTCATGTCCTGAGCGAAAAACCAATAGCGGTTACCGTGAAACAGGCAGATGCGATGGTTGAGGCGGCAAAAAAAACAGGCAGGGTATTTGCTGTTATGTATCAAATGAGAAACAGAGGGCTGTTTATTGCCGCAAAACAGATTATTGCGGATGGCAGGCTTGGCGAAATTAAAAGAACACTTCTTTCTAACCCATGGTATCGTTCTCAGGCATATTACGATAGCGGTTTATGGCGGGCGACATGGAAAGGAGAAGGCGGCGGGGTGTTAATCAATCAGGCCCCGCATATGATTGATATCTTTATTATGCTTGCAGGATTGCCAAAGAAATTCCAGGCAAAAGTAAGAACCCGCCTTCATAATATAGAGGTTGAAGACGAGGTAAGTGTTTTCCTTGAATATGAAAATGGCGCCTGGGGGTATTATTACACAAGCACCAATGAGGTTCCCTGCATTTCTTACCTTGAAATTGCTGGAGACAAGGGCAAGATGATTCTTACTGATACTCAATTAAAATTTTTCTCAACATCTATCCCGATAAGTGAATTTACTGTTACAAACAAAAGCATGTGGGCATCTCCCGAGGTAACAGAACAGCAGATAAACATTCCTGAAACAGACGCAAGCCACGGAACAATCATAAAAAATTTCTGCCGGGCTATAACCGATGGAGAATCGCTCATAGCCCCAGGAATTGAAGGGCTAAAATCTGTTGAGTTTATAAACGCCTGCCTGCTTTCGGGATTAAAAAACAAAACAGTTGAAACACCTGTTGATAGGGATGAGTATGATAAATTTATTGGTGAAATGATAGAAAAATCAAGAAACAAAAAAACACTACATCCGCAGATTCAAACCGACCCAAACATAAAAAAATAAATTAAAAAATGGTAATTATTCGCAGTCGAAGATTACCTGGACAATTGTTTTTTGTGTTTTATATTGTCTGATTCAAAGATTGTGACAAGGTTGCCGTTTTTATCAAAACCAAAAGTAAAATTTTCATAGTACCACATCTCA
Organism: uncultured bacterium; assembly: GCA_964609735.1. Taxonomy (GTDB): domain Bacteria; phylum Ratteibacteria; class UBA8468; order B48-G9; family DTJG01; genus DTJG01. The sequence goes on along the minus strand of CAZSTE010000001.1, from coordinate 21,947 downwards.
AACATTTCTGTTTCTGACATGTATGTTTCCTCTGGATCGCCAAATATTGTTCTTATCAAATCCTGATTCATCCCAGGCAAAATTTTTCCTTCAACAATCGCCTGCCTCACATCTGGTGGAAATTCATCATGCTCCATGGCAAAATCCATTCGGAATTCCAGATCTTCAAAAAAATTATTATTTGTTGAATAATGCGCGCAGCCGCATAAAAAAAATGTTGTCATGAAAATCCCACACTGCATTATTATTTTGCGCATACATCATCCTTGTGTAAAATATTTATAAATAACCTATAATTATTATACAACCAATCAAAGAAAATATGAAAAATTATGTGTCAGAAGAATATATTAAACAGACAAAATATTGTGATTGCTGGTCGCAACCAATAACGGATTTTTGTAAAAATTACAGATATTTAAGCATGCTCGAGGCCATTGCAGACATATTTAATTTTGTCAGGGACACAATCAAATATAGATTTGATTACCCATGGAGATACGCCTCTGAAACATTGAAGAAAAAAACAGGCAACTGTTTTAATAAAGCAAATCTTCAGATAGCCCTTCTGCGCGGTTGTGGGATTCCTGCGGGATATGGCGTGTATCTTATAAAAAAAGAAATCCTTAAGCCATTGCTTCCGGATGATATTTTTGAAATGGTCAATAACCACACTGTTCATGTTTTTGCAAAGGTGTTCATCAACAATAACTGGCTATCCCTTGACACAACGGTGGATAAAGAAATTTACACAACCTTCTATAAAAATTCCGCAATATGGCAACATACGCCATGGGATAAAAAAACGCCTGTTCAAATGGCACAGGATTGGCTTATTGAAGACCAGGGATTATATTCAAATATTGACCTTTATCTATCGCAGGTAAGATTCTGGACAGACCCTCTTATCCAAAGAGCAAATCTATTTATTGAACAAAAATTATATAAAAAGGTGCGGAATGGAAAATATGATTGATACACTTTCCCATTTTGATGTAAAAAAAAGGCATGAGGCCATTTTTAATGTTGCCGAGCTTATCAAAAACAACAAAATTCAAAAGGGTCAACAATATCCCTATGATAACATGCATATACACTCCTTTCATTCATTCAACTATAAAAACTGGTCCCCTTCAAGAATCACCCTTGAGGCATACAAAATCGGATTGACACATATCGGTATTGTTGATTTTGATACGCTTGAAGCTGTTGAAGAAACACTACTTTCGTCAAAACTTTTTGGGGTGCCGGCCATTGTCGGGATTGAAACCCGGGTTTATGTGCCATCATTGTCCCAGGCCGTAATAAATTCTCCAGGCGAACCAGGCGTATATTATATAAACGGATTTGGATTTAACAGGGTTCCCGATAAAAATTCCGATGCAGGAAAAATATATAAAAAACTTCGCCAGATTGCCGAAGACAGAAACAAGAAGGTGGTTGAAAAACTCAACAATTTTCTTTTTCCTGTTGTGATTGATTACCAAACCGATGTTTATCCGTTAACACCCTCAAATAATCCCACTGAAAGACACATCATAAAAGCGTATATTGAAAAATCTGAAAAAATTCCTGATATATCATCTGATGCCTTTTGGGCTGACATATTGAAGATATCTCCCAATGCGGTTGCAACAATGAAAAAAGAAAACATGGGCGATTTTATGGAAAAGATACGTTCTGTGCTTGTAAAAAACGGAGGCCCGGGCTATGTTAAACCAGAACCAAAAACATTTCCAACAATTGATGAGTTTGTAGATATGGCAATGAAAGGCAGCGGGATTGTGATTGGTAATTGGCTTGATGGCACAAACGAAGGAGAAAAAGACCCTGAACAATTTCTTCAGTTTCTATCTTCAACAGGAATAAACATTGTCAACATTATCCCTGAGAGAAACTGGAATATCAAAGACCCGAAAGAAAAGGCAATAAAGGTAACGAATCTTGATATCTTTCTTTCAACCTGCATCAGAATGAATATCCCTGTAATCTGCGGAACAGAAATGAATAAATATGGCCAGCCATTTGTGGATAATTTCAATAGTCCGGAATTAAACAAATATCTCTGGTGGTTTAAAAAAAGTGTGGAATACATTATTCAACAGACACAATAGCCATATTGTAGATCATTCCTTTTAATATAAACAATACGCCAAACACCGCAAGAAATACCGCGCAGAAAGCAGAAATACGCCGGTAGATGCGCGGCGTTATTTTGTATTTTCCTCTGCCTATTGAAAAAGAAGCAATACTGTACCACAAAAAATCTGCGGAAATATGCCCGATAAAAAAGGCTGCAAATCCAGCAAATCCTCTTGGCGCCGCGAGTGAAAGATAGGTAAGCCCAATTGTTGCCCACCATATAATCCAGTAGGGATTAGCCAAACTTACAAAAATTCCACTTGAAATAAAACCACCACGATTTTTTTGGTGAATCTCCAATTGTCCCACATTAACAAAGGGCTGTATCGTATTAAAAGCCATCCATATAAGAATACCCCCTCCCATAATGCTGAAAAGGTTTATAAAAACAGGCTCTCTTATATATTTTCCAAGACCGGCAACAAGCAAAACAACCAACAATAACTCCAGAATGGAATGCCCTGTGATTAAAAGGGGTCCTGCCTTTGCGCCGTTTGTAAAAGAACTGTTAATGGTTACCGCAAGCAATGGGCCCGGGCTTATCGCTCCTGAAAAAGCCACAATAAAAGATGTAATCGCAATCGCAAAAATACTCATTTTGTCTTATGTTTTATCCTTTATTTTATATTTTATATAATTTTAGACCTTTTATAAAAAGCGCTGGATTTTACAGGAAAATCTTTTTTATTTATCATTTTACAAACCAGACAATTTTTGATTGAATATAAACAGCCATTTTTTAAATTTTTATTTGGAGATATGATGCGTCTTACAAATGGAATCTTGTGCACAGAATTCGGCTTAAAAAAAGGGCTTGATATCGTTATCAATGGAGAATATATTTATATTGAAAAAACAAAACCAGGAAAAGTCAAGGACGCTATCGACCTTAAAGGGAAATATGTTTTCCCCGGTTTTATTGAACTTCATACCCATGGAGCCGGGCTTTTTTCTTTTTATCGTGGTAGATATAATCCTTCAAAAAAACGGTTTGAATCATCCAGTGGGATATATCAGGAAGAACTTAAAAGATGGGCTCATCTGCGCGCTTCAACAGGCGTAACAAAACTATATGGCTCAACAACAGCAATACCCATAAAAAAAATAAAATTTTGTTTAAGACAGCTTGAAAACTTTATAAAATCCAATAAAGATTCGTGGGAGGCTAAATTTTATGAAGGAGCGATGATAGAAGGCACATTTATCAATCCTTTAAATCAGGGAGCGATGAATCCGCGATATGTCTTCCAGCCGGATAAACATATTTTTGATGACATCAATGAAACAGGTCTGGCAAAACTGGTAAATGTCGCCCCTGAATATGGCAAAAAATCATTTAAATTTATTGAATATCTTGTATCCAAAGGCGTTTCAGTCGGCGCCGGCCATACCGCCGCCACATATCAACAATTTGAAACCGCCGTGGCAGCTGGACTTAAATATTTTATCCATTTTCTTAACGGACCCACAGGAAACATATACAAAAATTTTTTTGGCGGGGGCGCTCTGGAAGCAGCGCTTACCCTTGATATCATGCTGGAGGTGATTATTGATGGATATCATGTGGCGCCTTGGTATATAAGAGAAATATTTGCGAGAAAAAATCCTTCTTCAATTATGGCCATAACCGATGCAATTTTTGTAAGCCAATCAAAGGGTATAAAAAACTTTACCTGTGATGGAATAAAAGGCACTGTAGACAAAAACTATGAATATGTTTATGTAACAGACAAGGGACCTTTTACCCTTTTTGGAAGCGTTGCAACCATGGATAAGGTTTTCTCAAATCTCCTTTCGTATCTCGCAAAACCAATGCCAGGAATCTGGCATAAACATCATCCTGCAATTAATTTTGAAAAGGCCCTGTGTATGACAAGCATGTGTTGTTCAACAAATATCGCAAAAATGATAAAGAAAAACCATGGGGAAAATCTTAATACAGGGGAATTAAAAAATGGCAAATACGCCGATATTGTTGTTGGAAATATTGAAGAAAAACAGGGAAGATATAAACTTAAAATAGATTCTGTTTATGTGCGAGGAGAAAAAATACAGTCGGTTTAGTAATATTTTTGTATAAAAAGGGAGAATGAAAAATGAAAATACTTCTTATTTCAGCCAGCCCAAGAAAAAATAAAAGTCAGACATTTGCGCTTGCGGGTGAGATTTTGAAAGGATGCAATAATGCCGATTGTGAAATCATACATCTTTGCGATTGTAACATAAAATTTTGTATACATTGCGAACGATGCCACAGCAGGATAATGGACTGCCCATTGAAAGACGATGTTTCGTTTATAATGAACAGGATGCTTGAGGCAGATGGCTTAATACTTGCCAGTCCTAATTATATCAATTGTGTTACCGCGTCCATGAAGGCGCTTTTTGACCGTTCAACCCATTTTCTACATTGTAAAAGATTGTTGGGCAAATACGCAGTTGGCGTTGTCTCTTCTGGAAGCGGATACGATAAACCTGTTATTGATTACATTAAACATTATGCTTTTAGTTGCGGTTCACAGTTTGTTGGCGGTGTATTCTCCAGGGTGCCGCTGGCGGACGAGAAAAAGAAAATCGCAGTCCTTTTGGGGAAAAAACTTCAAGAAGCAATCCAGAAGAAAAAAATTTTCAAAGGACAGATGAGGATTATAGAACAAAGCAAACAACATTTCAAACATATTGTAATGGCGAGAAAGAAAGATTGGCAGGAAGAATATCGCTATTGGAAACAACAAAACTGGTTATAATATTTTGCGCTGTAATTACCTATTGTTAGATTGTTGAATGGATATGGACAATATCTCCATCCTTTGCCAATCCTGTTTTTCCTTCGCTTCGTAAAAGTCCTTTTTCTCTACAGACAGATAAAGAACCTGCAGAAATAAAATCTTCGTAGCTTACAACATCCGCCCTCACAAAACCTTTTGCTATATCCGTATGAATGGCTGCAGCCGCATCAAGCAGTGTGGCTCCTTCTGGCAAAAGCCACGCCTTTGTTTCTTTTCTACCGACGGTATAAAATCTTAAAAGGCCGGCTGCCTTTAAAAACTGGCTCCAGAACTCTTCAACAGCTTCTGTTGAATGGTTTTCCACATCTATCTGGCATAATTCCAAATTATAATTTTTACACTTTTCTTCAATCTGTTTTTTCATCCTGGCGCCGTTGGCAATGACAAAAATTCTTTTTATTGTTATCATCCCGAGTGAGGCAAGAAACACCCTTTCTTTTTCATCAAGATTCATGGAGAAAAGAAATCGTTCCTGTTCAAGAAATGTCTTATACTTGCGCAAAAGCTCTTCCTGCTCATTTTTATTTCTTTTGCCCTGTAAAATTTCTTGTTGTCTCTTTTCCATAATATTTTTCAATCGTTCATCATCCCGAAAAATCATCTCCAGATAAAGGGAATCAAGTTCATCACAGGGATTTTTTTGTTCTGAAAAGGCACCAATAACAAAAGCAATAACATCTGATTGCAGAGCAATTTCAATAATCTTTTCATCAAACCCCACAGATTCAGGACTCCCTTTTATATCAATAAAATTTATCTCTGACTCTGTAATTTTTTGCGCTTCTGCCATTTCTGCAAGAACCTTAAGACGGCTGTCTGATATTTTAACCGTAACAACAGACGGTTTTAATGGATCAAAACTTTCATGCCTTTTTCCTGAAAGAAAAGCCACAAGACTTGTCTTTCCGCTGCCGCTATATCCAAGTAAACCCACGTTCATTATTTTCCCTGTTAGGATGAACACGCCTCGCTGATTGCTTCTTCAATCACAGAACAACCTTCAATAATGGCATCCTTTTTAATGATAAGAGGTGGCGCAATCTTCACTGAAGCCCCGCCAAAACCAACAGGAGCAAATAACAACAACCCCTTTTCTACACATCGTCTTACTATATCAAATGCAAGGTCTCCATCCGGCTCTATAGTGCCAGGCCTAACAATGCTAAGAGCCCAAACAAGCCCTTTCCCGCAAAGAAATCCAACCACCGGGAATTTATCCTTTATTCTGCCAAGTTCCTTTTCAAAAACCCTTCCCATTTTTTCCGCATTGGCCATTAAGTTTTTCTCTGTAATAAAATTGATACTATTCAAAGCAGCAACAGAACAAATGGGATTGCCTGTATGGGTGCTTGTCATGGTTCCGGCTTCATATAAATCCATAATATCTGTTCTTCCAACAACCGCTGAAAGCGGCAATCCGCTTGAAATACCCTTTCCAAGTGTAAAGATATCCGGCAATATTTCATAATTCTGGAATCCCCACAGTTTTCCTGTTCTTCCAAAACCCGCCTGTATCTCGTCAAAAACCAGAAGTGCCTTGTGTTCATTACAAAACTGCCTTAATTTTTTTGCATATTCAACAGGCATAAATGCGGCATTACCACCCTGAAATGTTTCAGATATCACACCGCAGATATTATCAAAATTTACACCTTTTTCTTTTAGGGTATTAATAAACACATCAAAACCTTTATCCTGTAACCTCGGGTCGCCAGGGAAAGGAACCTGGATCATGTCAGGATCAATGTTTCCTATCCACTCCTTAAGTGCCGGGGTTCCGCCTATCATCTGAGCGCCGAGTGTTCGTCCATGAAATGCGTTTTCAAAAGAAATAATGATTTTTTTCGCAGGGTTTATGAGTTTTCCCGCTGTTCGGCACAGTTTTATTGCGCATTCAACGGCTTCTGATCCTGTGGTGAGAAGAAATACCTTTTTAAGCGGTTCTGGAGAAATTTGGCCTATTTTTTCAACAAGATTGGCCCTTATTTCGCTTGGAAAACAGTAATTATGCAGCAATGGCCTTGATGCCATTTCTTTTATTGCCCTGCATATTCTTGGATTTCCATGTCCTGCGTTTGCCACAAGAACCCCGGAAGAAAAATCAAGCCATATATTTCCATATGCATCAAAAACGTTTATTCCTTTTGCCTTATGCCAAACAACCAGTGGCTGGCCGCTCATTGAACGCGGTTCCCATTGTCTCAGTTTTTCAAGCACAGGCAATGATTCCGGAACAGGAATCTTTGTTGTGATTTTTCTGTATTTTGTTTCAACAGGTTTTACCTGGTTCGGTTCAAGCAAATATGCTCTGCCCATTTTAACCTCCTGGTGGTTGAGTAAGTAATTTTTACGTCGTATTAATGGCGGGATATCTTTTCCAGTACCTTAATAATTTTTTCTATATCAGATAGCCGTCCAGCGCCTATCGTTCCATTTGAAAGCTTCCCCTTTTCAGGGCCAATAAACCCATATCCAAATTTTTTCAATTTTTCAACATTCTCCTGAACAATGGGATTTTCCCACATTTTCGTATTCATCGCGGGCACAAAAATAACCCTGCCAGAAAAAGCCATAACGGTTGAAGAAAGCAGGTCATCCGCAATTCCCGACGCAATCTTTCCAATAATATTGGCTGTCGCTGGCATAACAAGCAAAATCTGCCCAAATTCATTCAAGGAAATATGCGATATTTCCCAAGCAGAATCTTTTTTGAACATATCAATATAAACCTGATTTTTTGAAAGAGTTTCTAATGTCAAAGGCGTAATAAATCTTGTGGCTGATTCTGTCATAATCACCTTGATATCCCAATTTTTATCCTGTAGCTGTCTTATTAACAAAGCAACCTTATACGCAGCGATTGATCCGCATACGCCGATGACAATCTTTTTCTTCATAAAAACCTCATCTTTTTTGATGGGAATCTACATTATGTTTCTCTGCCTGGATAAACAGCTGAAATATGCTTAACTATCTTCATACAATATTGTTTCTTTTTTTCTTCATAAAGATTACATAAACCTTTAAATTTCATCATTGTTATCAGCCATTTGATTATAGGGTATCATTATTCTTTTCAAAAAACAAGATAAGAATTTTTGACAATCCTTTTGAAGACAGGTATAATCCAAATACAATATAAATATTGGAAGATTTTGAACCGTGGAGGAGTTGATGATAAGAAAATATGAAGCCTGTATTCTTATGGCACCTGACCTGGACCCAAACAGCCTTGAAGAGGAAGTGAATAATATTTCACAGATTTTAACTGATTCTGGCGCAAATATCATACATCATGAATTATGGGGTAAACGTATGCTTACCTATCCCATAAAAAAGAAAAACGAGGGATATTATTATCTTTTTTATTTTGAAGCAGCACCTGATGTAATTACAAAAATAGATTCAGCATTAAAACATAGGGAAAAAATATTAAGAAGCCTTATTTTAATGAAAAAAGAATTTCCGGAATTTACAAAAAATGGCCGGTCCGAATCTTAACAAGGTTTTTCTGATAGGACGATTAACGAGGGATCCCGAACTCAGATATACCCCCTCAGGCACTGCGGTTGCTAGTTTTGGCATTGCCATCAACAGGGAATATACTGCAAAAGATGGCAACAAACAAAAAGAATCCTGTTTTGTTAATCTGGTTGTTTGGGGAAAAAGAGCCGAAATTTGTGCAGAATATCTTAAAAAGGGTTCTACAATTTTTGTTGAAGGTCGTTTAAATTATCGGCAGTGGGAAACATCCGATAACGAAAAAAGGTCAACACTGGAAGTTCTGGTTGAAAATTTTCAGTTTTTGGATAGGTCACTTCCTAACATACAAGGAGAAATGGACAATGGAACAAAGAATGAGGGATACACGGAAACAACAGAAACCGAGAAAGAAGAAACGGGCGAAGGGATGTAAATTTTGTGAAGAAAAAGTTCACGAAATTGATTATAAGGATATTGGAAAAATTAGACGCTATATGAGCGGAAGGGGTAAAATACTTTCCTCTAAACTTACAGGTGTTTGTGCGCGACATCAACGGGCGCTTACAAAAGCTATTAAACATGCAAGATATATGGCCCTTCTTCCATATATTCAGACATAACGGAGATATTTGATGAAAATTATTCTTACAAAACAGGTAAAAGGTCTTGGACAGGAAGGTGAAATATGCGATGTCCGCGATGGATACGCAAGAAATTATCTTTTCCCAAGAGGACTCGCCATAGAAGCGGATAAAAAAAACATAAAAAGGATTGAGCAGATTAAAAAATCATTGGACTTAAAAAGAGAAAAACTTTTGAAAGAAGCAGAAGCGCTCCAAACCAGATTAAATAAACTGTCAGTTACCATTGAGGCAAAGGCTGGCGAAGAAGAAAAACTTTTTGGTTCTGTTACTACAGAAGATATTGCCGATGCTTTAAAATCTCAACATGATATTCAAATAGATAAACATCAGATATCCCTGGAAGAACCCATCAAAAAACTCGGCATTTACAAGGTTCCCATCCATCTTATGGGCGAAATAAACGCAGAATTAAAGGTATGGATTGTACAAAAACAGGATGCTGCTACCTGAACCGGTAAAAACGAAATTGTTTTTAATTCTGCATGAGAAGAAAAATATAGCGAGGCATAGATGACAAAGAAAAACCTATCCATTGCAGAGCAGATACCCCCTCAAAATATTGAAGCAGAAAAAGCACTCATCGCATCAATGTTGCTTGATGAGGATGCCCTGATACGGGGTTTGGAAATTGTAAAAAAAGAGTTTTTTTACGATAACCGTCATCAATTGATATTCAGTGTTATGCAGGAATTTTTTGAAACAAACGCAAAATGCGACCTGGTTACCCTTGTAGATAACCTTAAAAAAAAAAGTAAAATTGAACAAGCCGGCGGCATAGAATATCTAACATCCCTGTTTGATTTTGTTCCAACATCTGCCCATCTTGAAGATTACGCAAAGATTGTAAGAGATAATTTTGTGCTAAGAAAACTTATCAATGTTTCCACCCAGATTGTTGCAGAAGCCCATTCTGGAGTCCAGGATGTTGATGGACTTCTTGACCAGGCAGAGGCAATGATATTTGATATTTCAGAACATATGGTTTCGCGAGAGGCCTACCCATTGTCTTTGCTGGTAAAAGAAAATCTCGACCTTTTTGAAAAAATCCATGCAAAACAGGGCCATGTAACCGGATTGGCAAGCGGTTATGTGGACCTTGATAATATAACATCGGGCTTTCAAAGATCAGACCTTATAGTAATAGCCGCCAGGCCTTCCATGGGGAAAACGGCTTTCGCCTGTAATATCGCCTTGAATCTTGCCATCACACAGAATATTCCTGTTGTGATATTCAGCCTTGAAATGTCGCGAGAACAGCTTGTTCAAAGGATGTTATGCTGCGAAGCAAAGATTGATTCCTCCCTGATGCGGAAAGGTATACTTTCCGACAGGGATATGGGTAAATTGATTCAGGCCGCCGGCATCCTTGAAAAAACACCCATATTTATTGATGATACCCCCGCACTTTCTATCTTTGAACTCAGGGCACGATCGCGAAGATTAAAATCTCGCGAAAATATCCAGATGGTCATAGTGGATTATCTTCAATTAATGCGAGGCAAGGGCAGGTATGAAAACCGGCAGCAGGAAATTACTGATATTTCTTCCTCATTAAAGGCAATGGCAAAAGAATTATCAATTCCTGTTATCGCATTATCCCAGATGAACAGACTCATTGAACGAAGAGAAGATAAAAAACCCATTCTTGCAGACCTCAGAGAAAGCGGTTCTATTGAACAGGATGCAGATGTTGTAATATTCTTACATAGGGATGAACGGTACGATGATTCTGAAGAAACAAAAGGAATCGCGGACATTATTATCGCCAAGCAGAGAAATGGGCCCACCGATCAGATAAAATTAACATTTCGTAAGGAATGCCTTAGATTTGAAGGTTACAGAAAACAACCATGATGACAGGATTTATTAAATCCCTTGGAGCGCTTGTTATTGCAATTATCACCTACCTTGGAGAGGTTTTCATTCTCATTTCGGACGCAGCAAAAAAAATATTTTCACAGACAGCGCGAAGGAAAAAACTTATTATTGAAAATATGGCAAAGATCGGCCTTGACTCATTTCCACTGGTCGGAACGATATCAACATTTACAGGAATGGTAATGGTTATGGAAACCGCGGTAACATTGAAAAAATTTGGCGGCGAGAGTTTTGTGGGTGGAATTGTCAGTGTTTCTATGATAAGGGAGTTAGGGCCTGTAATTGTTGCGCTGATTGTTGCAGGAAGGGTTGGCGCATCTGTTGCGGCAGAGATAGGAAGTATGAAAATCACAGAACAAATAGATGCTCTTGAGGTTTTAGGTGTTAATCCCATTTCATATCTTGTAACCCCGCGATTAATATCAGCGATGATTATGGTCCCCATTCTTACATTAATGGCAAATTTACTCAGTATCATTGGCGGTTATATTATTGGGGTATATCTGGTTCATATAGCACCCGGGGTATATCTATACCAGAGTTTTCAATTTATCAAACTTAAGGATATCTTTGTCGGGATAACAAAATCATTTATATTTGGCATTTTAATTATTGGCGCTTCATGTATTGAAGGTTTAAAAACATCAGGCGGAGCAGAAGGGGTTGGAAATGCCACCACATCCGCGGTTGTTAATGCATTTTTCCTTGTTATTCTTGCAAACTTTGTTTTAACAGCAATTTTTTATTTCTTATAATATGATTATAAACATCAAAAAACTTTCTGTGGTATTAAAAAATCAGGAAATATTACACGACCTTGATCTTGAGGTGTCAGATGGCGAAACAATGGTTATCCTGGGACAATCAGGTTCTGGTAAAACGGTTCTTTTGAAAACACTTCTGGGCCTTATCACACCGAATAAAGGCAGGGTAGAAATCCTTGGACAGGATATGTCCGAATTAGATGATAAACATCTTTTTAATATCCGCAAGAAAAGCGGCATGGTATTTCAATCCTCGGCACTCTTTGATTCAATGAGCGTTTGGGAAAATGTCGGTTTCTTTCTTCTTGAACATTCTGATATACCTGAAAATGAAATACGCAAAACAGCAGAAACCTTCCTTGAAGCAGTGGGGCTTGACGATATTAGCGAAAAAATGCCAGAGGAATTAAGCGGCGGAATGAAAAAAAGGGTTGGCATTGCGCGCGCGCTTGCCAGCAAACCACAGATTCTTTTTTATGATGAACCCACAGCGGGGCTTGACGTGATTACATCAGCCAGCATTATAAAACTTATGAAAAAAATTCATTCTGATTTCTGCACGACAGATGTGATAGTAACACATGACCTTGCAATTGCAAGAAATCTTGCAGACCATATAGCGGTTATTGATGAAGGAACAATTGTCGCAACAGGAAAATGGGATCAGATTATCAATTCGGGAAATGAGTTTGTAAGATACTTTTTAAACATTGGAGACCTATATGAAAAAGAGGGCATCTGATATTCAATTTAAGGTTGGACTTTTTATATTCCTGGGTTTGATTGTATTTTTTATATTCATTTTTTCACAGGGTAAGTTATTACAGGGAAGAGGATATGATTTAAAGATTGTTTACACCTATATCGCCGGACTTGATCCGGGAGCGCCGGTGCGGGTAAGCGGATATCGTGTTGGCGAGGTAAAAAATATTGATTTGGTTATGAATAAGAATCAGGTACAGATTATTGTCACTGCTCGATTAAACCCTAAGATCCGTCTTGGTAAACACAGCAGGTTTCTTGTGCGGAATTATGGGATTATTGGCGAAAAATATCTTGAGATACTGCCAACAGACCTCAATGATCAGCCCATTATTCAACCAGGCGAAATCGTTCAAGGCGAGGATCCTCTTCCAATGGAAAGATTCCTTAGTACAGGAGAGGATATCCTTAAAAACCTAAACAACATTCTTGCCTCTTTGAATGAAATTACCAAGGATGAAAGATTAAAATCCCAGATTACACAGATTGCCTCTGAAACAAAAAATTTAATCTCCCAAACATCAACCACTATTAACAGTTTTAACAGCCTCGCTTTAAACTGGAACACAACCGCATCGGAAATAAATTCGCTTATCAGTGAAAATCGCGATAAGATAAACAGCAGTGTTACCCATCTTGACCACACGCTTATTGAACTGGATAACACCCTTTCACAAGCAGCAGAACAGTTCGCTGTTGCAACTCAAACATTTACACAAACCAATCATAGGATAAACCGCTTCATTGATAAGCTGGAAAACCAGGGTCTTTTTGCAGACATTATCACAGACACTGAAATCGCAAGAGATATCAGGGAAACAATCGCTGGCTTAAAGGATGTATCAACAAATCTTAATGTTTCTTTTATAAAACTCGCGTATGCCAGTGACCAACTTGGTGATATTTTATCTGATATTCGTTCTGGCAAAGGAACAGTGGGAAAACTGATTGCAAAGGACGACCTTTACAATCAGATTTTTGAAATGGTTCAGGACCTCAAAGCCCATCCATGGAAGATTCTGTTTAGAGAAAGGGGGCAATGAGCAAGGAAAAAACAATATTCGCATGCCAAGAATGCGGACATATTTCTGTTAGATGGCTTGGTAAATGCCCTTCTTGCGGGGCATGGAATTCTTTCTATGAAGAATCCTCAAAACAGCCTTTATCCACCTATGAGAAACAAAAACCACACCTTCTTAATGATATAAAAATTTTGGATCACATGCGGATATCAACAACAATCGGAGAACTGGATAGAACACTCGGAGGCGGAATTGTTGATGGCGCGGTTGTGCTTCTTGCTGGAGAACCCGGCATAGGGAAATCCACACTGATTCTTCTTGTTGCTGCCGGCCTTTCAAAACAGGGTAAAAAGGTTCTGTATGTCTCTGCTGAAGAATCGCCTCAGCAGGTTAAAATGCGGGCAGAAAGGCTTGGGATAACAAATGCGGAATCTCTTTTTATTCTGTCTGAAAATGAAATAGAAACAATAGACCAGGCTCTTCAATCAATCATGCCCGATACTGTTATTGTGGATTCTGTTCAGATGATTTATGATTCAGAATTTGACTATCCTTTCGGTTCTATCTTTCAGGTAAGACGGGCTGCTCAGTTTTTTATAGAATGGGCGAAAAAAGGAAGCCATTCGGTTTTCTTGATAGGCCATATTACAAAAGAAGGAAATATCGCAGGTCCAAAAATTCTTGAACACCTGGTAGATGTTGTTCTTTATTTTGAAGGTGACAGATTATCAAACCTAAGAATACTTCGCGGAATGAAAAATAGGTTTGGTTCTACAGAAGAAATAGGCGTGTTTAAAATGGATGAAACAGGTTTGGTTGAAATGCCTGATTCAAGCCGTATTTTTGTCAGCAGCATCTCAACATCGTATCCTGGACTTGTTATTTTCCCCACACAGGAAGGAAAACGGACAATCCTTGTTGAAATACAGGCTCTCATTACAACAAGCTATCTTGCGGTTCCAAGACGCAATTTTACAGGTCTCGATTATAACAGGGCCAATCTTGTCCTTGCTGTGCTTGAAAAAAAACTTAAAATGAACCTTGCCAGCAGGGATGTTTATTTTAATGTTTCCGGCGGTCTCAAAATTACAGAACCTGCTGTAGACCTGGCAATTGCGGTTGCTTCAATTTCATCATACAAGGATATTGCTTTATTGCCAGAAAGCATTTTTATCGGAGAAATAGCCCTTACAGGTGAAATAAGGCCGGTTCAACACATGCCATCGCGGTTAAAAGAGGCATCGCGATTTGGTTTCAAAAAGGCATTTGTTCCACCAGGATGTAAGGAGATACCTTCTACGGGTTTAAAAATAACAGAGGTTAAACGGCTTGAAGATATTATGGGTGTGGCTTTTAAAAGCTGATATGATTATGATATAATAAATAATATTATTTTATAGATATCATATTTATAGATATCACACAATTTTTATGAGAAAAACAGGCAATGATGTTCTTTGACAATCAGATGGCAAAAATCAAGAAAAATAATCATTATAAAATTGTTGTCCTTATTGTTCTCATGTCTTTTTTATTCACATATTACCACCAAATAAATTTCCCTTGATGGTTGGATATTTTTCTGGTTCGCTACACGCCATATCACATTTCCTTTCTTTCTATAGAGGTATTCTGCCAGAAAATAAACAAATGATGGTTTTAGGTTAGGTCTTGAAAAAGGAGGTTTTTTATGGGTTTATATTTTATTCGTGCAACCTTTGTTCTTATAAGCGCCTTCGCGGGTTCTGTTTTCTGGATTGAAAACAGAATAGAAGGCGTGATACTTGGACTTGTTGGAAGTCTTATAATTGTTGGCCTGGAATTATTGATACAAAAAATTCCTTTTAGAAAATTCATCATGGGCGTCATTGGACTTATTATTGGTTTGATTACCGCAATTTTGGTTGCCAATTTTGTTTTGCTTGTTCCGTTTGCAACAGCCAGAGAGGAAAACGGTGTACGATTTGTTCTTTACTTTATTTTTAGTTATCTTGGTATCATGATTGGCATAAGAGGGGTTGGAGAGCTTGGATTTATTTTTCCCTATCTTCACCAATTCAAAGCAGACGCGATGAAGGCGATTGTCATTGATAGCAGCGTTGCAATAGATGGCCGCGTGTATGAACTTGCAAAAAGCGGTTTTATTGAGGGAACAATTATTATCCCAACCTTCATTACGAAGGAATTGCAGGAATTGGCAGATTCTTCAAGCGAAATGAAACGGCAACGAGGAAGAAGGGGCCTTGATACATTGAACAAATTGCGAAACGATAATAGTCTTGATGTGAAGATTTATGACATTGACTATCCCGACATTGAAGAGGTTGATGTAAAACTGGTAAAGCTTGCTTCTTCACTTGGCGCAAAAATTCTAACAAATGATTTTAATCTTACCAAGGTAGCCGAGGTTAAGAACATTAAGGTATTGAATCTCCATAATCTGGCAACACTGATGAAAGCAAAACTAATGGCCGGAGAAACATTAAATATTAAGGTGATCAAAGAAGGTAAAGAACACGGCCAGGG
The DNA here is from genome assembly GCA_964609735.1 of uncultured bacterium. Taxonomy (GTDB): domain Bacteria; phylum Ratteibacteria; class UBA8468; order B48-G9; family DTJG01; genus DTJG01. The sequence goes on along the minus strand of CAZSTE010000001.1, from coordinate 5,937 downwards.
TGTCGGATATCTTGAGGACGGGACAATGGTTGTTATTGAAGATGGTGCAAAATATATTGGAAAAACAGTTGAAACAATAATAGATAGCACCATACAAACCATTAGCGGTCGTATTATATTCGCCAGGCTAAAATGACAGGGTGTATTATTGTTGCTGCGGGCAAGGGAACCCGATTCAAAAGCAGGATCCCGAAAACATTATTTTTGATAAAAGGCATTCCTGTTATTGAATATTGTTTGCAAACAATTTCAATGAGCTCTTTGATAGATGAAATGGTTGTTGTCACACAAAAAAGATTCATCAATACCCGTCGGGTTTCTATGTGGAAACAATCTTTTAGTAAGATTACTGCTGTTGTCCCCGGCGGAAATTGTAGGGAGCGTTCTGTGTTAAATGGCCTTTGCCATTGCTCAAAAAAATGCGATACCATTCTTGTGCATGATGGAGCAAGACCATTTTTAAGCGAACATCTTATTTCTTCTATTGTTAAAACAACACAAGAATATGGAGCATGTGTGCCTGTATCGCCTGTTAATGGATCTGTAAAAATAGTGAAAAACAACAAAATTCTTTCAACAATTTTTGACAAGAATCTGCAGATTGCCCAGACCCCACAGGGTTTTAAAAAGAAAATCCTGGAAGATGCTTTTGAACTTAACAAAGAAAATCTTGCTGATTTTCCTGATGATGCATCCTTATGTATGAAGGCGGGGTTTCCTGTTCACGCAATAACAGGCGATGTGAAAAATATAAAAATTACCACAAGGCAAGACCTGTCGCTGGCTCTTGCTATTTGTGATTCATTATCATTTTAATAAAAATATATGCCACAAAAAACAGGTGTTTGTTTTCCTTCTGGTTTTAAGGCGGCCGGCATACAATGCGGAATTAAAAAGCAAAAAAAAGATATTGCCGCAGTTATTTCGGATGCGGATTGCATCGCTGAGGCATGCGCAACAACAAACCGTGTTAAGTCATATTCGCTTTTATGGTCCTTGAAAAGAATCAAAAATCCCATACGAGCCATTCTTATCAATAGCGGCAATGCCAATGTTCTTGGTGGTGCTGATGGGTGGCGTACGACCTGCGGAATCATGGAAGAATTTGCGAGCGTGCTTAACATAAACAGCACTCATCTTCTTTTTGCTTCCACGGGAATTATCGGAAAGCCCCTTCCAGAAAAAAAGATTGTCAGTGCCTTAAAAACACTTGTGGAATCGGCTTCTTACTATGGCGGAAATGACGCAGCAGAAGCCATTATGACAACCGATAGATTTCCAAAGCAGGCAGAGTGTGAAATCCCTATTAAAACCCGCAGGAAAAACCAGCAGGTTCGTATTGGAGCTATGGCAAAAGGCGCGGGTATGATATGCCCAAACATGGCAACAATGCTTGCGTTTATCACAACAGATGCTGTTATTTCAAAACCCGCATTGAAAAAAGCGTTGAAACATGCTGTAAATAACAGTTTTAATATGATTACGGTTGACAACGATCAAAGCACGAACGATTTTGTTGTATGTCTTGCCAGTGGCCTTGCCCGCAATAAAACAATTCATCCAGATAGCGAGGATTTTGAAAAATTTTCAGAAGGTCTTTTACATGTCTGCTGTTTACTTGCGCAAAAAATTGCTGAAAACGGCGAAGGAGCAGACCGTCTCATAGAGGTAAGAATTGAGCAAGCGTGGTCAGAAAAGGACGCTAGAAAAATTGCAAAAAAAATAGCAGGCTCAAATCTTGTAAAAACAGCGGTAACAGGCGCCTGGCCAAACTGGGGAAGGATTGCCGCCAGCGCCGGTTCCGCATCCAGCAGGCTGAATCCGCAAAAAATGAAGATCTGGATAGGCAACCACATTGTTTTTGATGGAAATCCATGCAATGTTAATGAAACCATTTTGAAGGAAGAACTATCAAAACAAAAGGTTGTTATAACACTATCCTTAAATCTGGGAAAAGCAAATGCGGTTGCATGGGGATGCAATCTTACTGAACAATATGTCAGAATAAACATGGAAAAAGAGTGAAAAAATGGCAGAAAAAAGAGATTATTATGAGGTTCTTGGCGTAAGCAAAAACGCATCTGTGGATGAAATTAAAAAAGCGTACCGGGATCTTGCGTTGAAATATCATCCTGACAGAAATCCCGGGGACAAACAGGCAGAAGAAAAATTTAAGGAGCTCACAGAGGCATATGAGGTGCTAAGCGACCCGGAAAAACGAAAAACCTATGACCAATTTGGACATGCTGGATTTGGGCCGCAGGGATTTGATTGGAAACAGGATTTTGGAAGGGTAAGAATGGATTTTTCAGATATTTTCGGTGATTTTTTTGGAGATTTTTTATCAGATATCTTCGGTAGAGAGCAATCAACATCTTCAAACCAGGGAGAAGATGTTGAAATACGAATCTCTATCCCTTTACGCGAAGCTGCCAGAGGCGTGGAAAAATTGATTAATGTTTCTCTTTATGAGGCATGTTCTGCCTGTAATGGCACAGGCAGTAAAAGCAAAAAAGGGCCTATTGAATGCCTTCAATGTCATGGAACCGGCAAAATCAGACATTCCCAGGGTTTTATTACAATGAGCCAAACCTGCCCAAGGTGTAAGGGGGAAGGCTCGGTTATTGCGGATCCCTGTGTTAATTGTCGTGGAACAGGAAGGGTTAAGGCAATGCACAAAATCAATGTAAAGATTCCAGCTGGCATTGAAAGTGGCACATCCCTTCGTCTAAAAAATATGGGAAATACCGGCTACAACGGAGCAGGCCGCGGAGACCTGTATGTAACTGTTTTCGTTGAAGAAGACGATTTTTTTACCAGGAAAGGATATGACCTTTACTGTCGGGTGCCCATCACTGTTACCACTGCTGTTTTGGGTGGAGAAATAGAAATCCCCACACTAACAGGAAAGGTGCGGGCAAGGGTTGCCCCAGGAACCCAAGATGGGACCACTCTTCGGTTAAGAAATCTCGGAATGCCAAGATCTTCTGGAGGAAAAGGAAACCTTTTCGCAATATTAAAGGTTATTATGCCTCATGGACTTTCAAGAGAAGAAAGACGGCTTTGGGAACAGATTAAACTGCTTGAGGATGAAAAAAACTATCCTGAAATTCAAAAATATCGCCAGAGGCTTTCTAATTTATAAATCCCATGGAAAGAGTGTTCCACTTAAACGCCAGATTTAAACCAGCAGGCGACCAGCCCCAGGCCATTGAACAGCTTGTAAAAAATCTTAAAAAGGGCGCAAAATGGCAGGTCTTGCTTGGGGTTACAGGAAGTGGAAAAACATTTACCATGGCAAATGTTATTGAACAACTCCAAAAACCAGTTCTTGTGATATCCCACAATAAAACCCTTGCTGCCCAATTATATGGCGAGTTCAGAGAATTCTTTCCTGAAAATAAGGTAAGGTATTTTGTCAGTTATTATGATTATTATCAACCCGAGGCATATATTCCAGCAACAGATACATATATTGAAAAAGATGCCTCCATTAACCAGGACATTGACAGATTAAGGTTGGCCACAACAAGCTCAATCCTATCCAGCAGGGATGTTATCGTTGTTGCAAGTGTTTCCTCCATATATCCGCTGGGAAGCCCGGAAGACCACAAACAATTGGCAGTCAATCTTATAATAAACCAGAAGATTGGAAGAATAGACATACTGAGAAGGCTTGTTGAAATTCAATACGAACGAAATGATTTTGAGCTTGAACGTGGCAGATTTCGGGCACGCGGGAACACAATTGAATTAATACCCTCTTATGAAGAAATGGGCGTAAGGATTATTCTGGACAGTGAAAAGATTATCGCAATAGAAAGATTCAACCCTATCACAGGCAAAACCATAGCAGAAGAGGAATCTATTTCTATTTATCCAGCAAAACATTTTGTAAGTCCTTCTGATAAACTAAAAACAGCGATACAAACCATAAGAGAAGAACTTGACACAGAGCTTGAAAAATTAAAAAAACAGGGCAAACTTCTTGAGGCTGAACGTCTGGAAATGAGGACGAAAAATGACCTTGAAATGCTTATTGAGCTTGGCTATTGTCACGGCATTGAAAACTATTCACGGCATTTAGCAGGACGTCTTCCCGGACAACGACCTGAATGTTTGCTTGATTATTTCCCATCCGATTATCTGCTTTTTATTGATGAATCGCATATGACCATTCCCCAGATTCGCGGAATGTATGCCGGGGATAGGTCGCGAAAAGAAATTCTTGTGCAATATGGCTTTAGATTGCCTTCTGCCCTTGATAATAGGCCTCTTACCTTTGAAGAGTTTGAAAATATGATAAACCAGGTCATATGTGTTTCTGCAACCCCAGGCCCTTATGAACTTGAAAAAATCGGCGTAAGAAATCTTGGCGAAAACTCCCCATTTCTTGTTCAGCAGGTTATCCGGCCCACAGGTCTTGTTGATCCAAACATAACAGTGCTTCCAACTGAAAATCAGCTTGACGATCTGGTTGCAAGGATTAAAGAAAGGGTAAAGAAAAACCAAAGAACCCTGGTTCTTACAATAAGCAAACAGCTTGCGGAGCAGTTAAGCGATTACCTTAAAGAATCGCATATAAAGGTTATGTATCTTCATTATGAGATTGATACCCTTGAACGGCTTGAAATTTTGAAAAAATTAAGAGACGCGACATTTGATGTGGTTGTGGGAATCAATCTTTTGCGGGAAGGACTTGATCTTCCAGAGGTAAGCCTTGTTGCCATATTGGACGCTGACAAAGAAGGATTTTTGAGGTCTGACCGTTCCTTAATCCAGATTGCGGGAAGGGCATCCCGCAGTATTGATGGCGCGGTGATTATGTACGCGGACAGAATCACCCGTTCAATGGAAACGGCCATTGTAGAAACACAGCGAAGAAGAACAATTCAACAGCAATATAACAAAACCCATGACATCACGCCGCAGCCTATATTAAAACCCATACAGCAAACAATAGGCGACATTATCGGAAATAAAAAACAAAAAGAAAAAGAATTGATTCTGCTTGAAGAAGAAGAGTATTATGGAAAGGATCTTGCAGGCACCCTAAAAAAACTTGAAAAAAAAATGATGGCATCTGCCAAACAGCTTGATTTTGACACTGCTATCAAATACAGGGAGAAAATTAACCGGCTAAAAAATGAAAAATGAAGATAGGACGATTTAGATATCAAAACACATCATTTACTGGAATAATAAAGGCAGAAAAGGTTGGTTCCTTAGGGGATATGCCCATTGAAAACATTATTGAATCCCGCGACATTTCCGCATTCGCAATATCAATATCCCAATGGTTTTCCATTGACCAGGTAACATATCTCCCGCTTTTTAGGCCAGGCAAAATTATATGTCTCGGTTTAAACTATCGCAGCCATGCTGTTGAAGGCAACTGGCATGTTCCGGAAGAACCCATTTATTTTGAAAAGTCTTCTTCCTGTGTGATACCAAATAAATCGCCAATCCTTATACCTCAGGGAATAGGAAGGGTTGATCCTGAGGTTGAACTGGCTCTTGTTATAGGAAAAACCTGCAAAAAAATATCAAGGGATAATGCCATTTCGCATATTGCGGGATACACAATTGTCAACGATGTTACGGCCCGCGCTATTCAGAAACTAGACCAGGAAAAAAGATATCCCTGGTTCAGGGCAAAAAGTATGGATACCTTTTGTCCAGTAGGACCCTGGTTGGTTACACCTGACGAGATAAACCCTGAAAAAGGATTGGATATACAATTAAGGATTAATGGAATAACCAAACAAACCTCAAATACCAATTTTATGATTTTCAAGATACCGGATATCATTGCCGCAATCGCAAAATATCTTACACTTTATCCAGGGGATATTATATCAACAGGAACCCCTGAAGGAATAAGCCCAATCAATCCAGGGGACACTGTGGAATGCGAAATTGAAAAGATTGGCATTC